>NZ_JAHREU010000015.1:0-14226 GCF_020883145.1 Microcoleus sp. CAWBG27 | reverse complement strand
CTTGGTTTGTAGTAAGGACTTTAGTCCTCTTATCCTAGTTGAGTCAAGAAGGACTAAAGTCCTCACTACAAACTTGGGTTTGCTAATTCATGCAAATAGGGAAAAACAGGGGAATAAAGATGAAAGAGCAAAATGTCAAGGATGGAACTGGGAAGAAGAAAAAGCACTTTTTCTTTCTTTTACCTTTGGTTTTTTGCATTTTAAATTTAGTGACTGGATGCGTTCAGTACGATGTCGGAGTCAACTTTGACAGTCAAACTCACGGCGCAATCGTGCAGCACATTAAACTGGGCGAAAGGTTAACAAGCTTCAGCAGCGAAACAGTTGGAGATTGGTTGAAAAGTGTAGAAAAGCGGGCGAGATTCCTCGACGGAAAAACTAAACGGCTTTCTGAGAGAGAAGTTATAGTGACGATTCCATTCAATAATGGAGCCGAATTAGAAGACAAGTTCAACCAATTTTACAATCCGATCGCAAAAACTGCAAAATCTCGCGTCGCAAGTCCCCTAGAAACCGATTTGCCCAAGTTTGAATCTCATCTGAGTGTCAAGCAGAATAATTTGTTGTTGGTGCTGCGAAATCGGTTAAGTTTGGAATTGGATTTGCGCTCTCTGGCTCTGGTTTCCTCAAACGGCAGTCCTCTGCTGAATCCGGGGGGACTTTTGGAGCTAGACTTTAGCTTGAACACGCCCTGGGGTGCCGAAAATATTTCAACTACTGTCGCCGGTGCGCTGGTTCCCCAAAGCTACCAGCAGGGAAAGCAGTTAGTTTGGAAGCTGAAACCCGGAGAAGTTAACTATTTGGAGGCGACATTCTGGATTCCAAGTCCCGTAGGAATTGGAGCGCTGATTATTGCCTTATTTATGGCGGCGGGCTTTGCTGTAAAATATAAACTATTGCCAGCACTGGGAATCGGTAAGCAACCGCAAAATATCGGTCAAGCCTAAATCTGTAATCTGTTTCTCAATTGGAGGTCGCACTTGGATGACTGAACTTTTGGTCATCCAAGGGGGCATTATCAAGATGCGATCGGATTTTTTGTGAATTGAGTCGCCGTATACAATGATTAATTGACCAGACTTGATATTATTAATACAAACAGGCCGCATCTGCTAAAAGATATTGACAAATAGCAAACAATTTGCTTTACCGGAATTGAGAATTAGGAACAGAGAAAATGCGATCGCTAAATTTCTTCTTCATCTTTCTGATTTGCTTGGCTCTAGTATTGTTCAGCATCGAAAATACAGAGCCGACCACCGTTCAAATTATTAAAGGCGTCCAAGTTAAAGCCCCGCTGTGTGTAGAACTAATTGTAGCGACAGGATTGGGAGCTGTTTTAGCGTGGCTGTTCAGTTTGTGGTCGAGAATGCAGCGAACCCTCGCCTCTCGCCAAGAAATCCGCCAAGTTCGCGAAAAAGAGCAGCAAATTCAGGAGTTACAACAAGATATCGAACGCTATAAAGCAGAAGTAGAAGCAAAACAACCTTTGTTAGAAAGTGCAGAACTGACAAGTTTAGGAACAGCAGCAGCCGAGGTCAAAGCTGGGTAAATGTATCTGGTAATTAAATTGAGTTCCTCTCTGGTTTGTGGCGAGGGCAAATCTCAAATCTCAGTTCTGCACCCACGATTGGTTAGAAACCTATACGGTTTTTCCGACAACACCTAACCACAAATAATTGGTTGAAAGCCCCAAGCCGGAGCGGGAGAAATTAACATCAGATTATTAATTACTCTAATCCTCGGGCTTAAGGGTAGAGGTCACTCTCAAACTGTCAACTGCCAACTGTCAACTGTCAACTGTTCAAGCAAGCCTATTTATTTGTAGGTGAGTGTATAGCGGTTTTCAGAAAGATTCGCGGACGTTGTTGGGCTTGGGCCCTCTTAGTGGAACTGGTTATGTAAGCTGTCAGTCGTACCTCATCTTTTTGAGAAAGGCTATATCATATCATGTCCGGTAAATTACTATCATAAAAACGGTTTGTAGTGCGGACTTTAGTCCGCTCTCAAGTGGCGGACTAAAGTCCGCACTACAAACCTTACTTATTGCGGTCAATCGACCGGACATGATATCAGCCATAAATCTAAAATCTAAAATCTAAAATCTAATGGTTGTTTCCAGAGACCAAGATGGTTTAGAAACGATTTCTGAGGGGATCGCAATTTTAATTGATTTAGCAGAACGGGGAGAAATCGATCCTTGGGACGTTAAGGTAATTGAAGTGTTCGATCGATGTTTGAGCAAGCTGACCAACGCCTCTGATGCCGATCAGAGTTCGGATTTCTCCGATTTGTCCCACTCCGGCCAAGCGTTTTTGTACGCTTCAATGCTGGTTTTGCTCAAAGCAGAAAGTATTGTCCTCTCAGAACCCCCGCCGAATCCCGAATTGGATGAAGCAGCCCTCGAAGACACAGAGCACTCAGGAGGGCGACATTTGCCGCAGCATCTGGAGCGACAACTGCGCCGTCGCGGTGTAGCTCAACTGCCACAAAAACGCCCGGTGACTCTCCCAGAACTAATCGAGCAGTTGCAGTTGATGAAAGCTGCGATGGAGCAGACTGTTGCCCCCCGGCGCCGCCCGACTTCAAAAATGCGATCGCAAGCTGCCCAGGCTATCTTTGAGCTAGCTCACCAAGAAAATCTCGTGGAAACTGCTAGCGAGCTCGATCGATTTCTGGCAGAACGGGGCCAGGAAATTGACGAGGGTTGGCTCGACTTGGACAAATTGCTGGAACTCTGGCACCATCACGGTTTTAACTCCTCTTCCCACCCCGACCCCCCGCTATCGACTGAGGAAGTTCATTTACCAAACTATGACCGCGTGGGTGTTTTTTGGGCGTTGTTGCTGCTCTCGGCTCAGTCTAAAGTAGAGTTGCTTCAAGAGGAGTTTTACCAAGACCTCAAAATCCGGGCGCTTTGAGCTTGGATGTGCATCAAATAGGCTTCTGGGGCGGGTTTACCAGTCTTTGGAACTCTTGACTGTCGGACGAACCTGCCTTCAGAGGACTTTTAGGTACATTTACCCGGACTTGAGATTATTTCTGATTTCTGATTTCTGATTTCTGGTTGGTTAAATCCAGGCAAATTGAGGATAAATGATTGATAGCCTGCTAGGATATCGCCTATAAACAGGTCAGTCGATTCTCCATTTTAGATTTGACATACTTCGACTTGGCTCAGTACAAGTTTTAGATTGACTTGCAGCGCAGTGAATCAGGGAGCTGGAACTAGAGTCTAAAATTTTGAAATCGAGCCTGACGCTCGCGTCAGGGGCTTATACCCGTTTTTGGGCGGGGTAAGGATGGTGCTGCGATCGAATCGATCGCAACCGCTAGCATCTAATTGTTGAGTTGATATTAATTAACAGAGGGTTGAGGAATTAGTAATGAAAGCGATGATTCTGGCGGCCGGTAAAGGCACTCGCGTCCGTCCAATTACTCACACGACACCAAAACCGATGATTCCGATCCTGCAAAAGCCAGTGATGGAATTTTTGGTTGAATTACTCCGCCAGCACGGATTTGACCAGATTATGGTCAATGTTTCCCACTTAGCAGATGTAATTGAAAACTACTTCCGCGACGGTCAAAAGTTTGGAGTACAAATTGGCTATTCTTTTGAAGGGCGGATTGAAGACGGACAAATGATTGGAGAAGCCGTCGGTTCTGCTGGCGGTATGAGGCGAATTCAGGACTTCTCGCCGTTTTTTGACGATACTTTTGTGGTTCTGTGCGGCGACGCTTTGATAGACTTGGACTTGACTGCTGCTGTGAAGTGGCACAAAGAAAAAGGGGCGATCGCTACTATTGTAATGAAATCTGTTCCCCGCGATGAGGTTCCCAGTTATGGAGTGGTGGTAACAGACGATTCTGGCAGAATTAAAGATTTCCAAGAAAAACCTTCTGTAGAGGAAGCTCTGAGTACCGACATCAACACTGGTATTTATATTTTTGAACCGGAAATATTCAATTATATTCCCGCTGATACGGAATATGATATAGGTTCGCAGTTATTTCCCAAGCTGGTCGCAGCAGGCGCGCCTTTTTACGGCATTAGCATGGACTTCGAGTGGGTAGATATCGGGAAAGTTCCTGACTATTGGCGGGCAATTCAGAGCGTGCTGTTGGGAGAAATTAAAAATGTTTCGATTCCGGGCGTTGAAGTGCGCCCCGGCGTTTACGCTGGCTTGAATGTAGCTGTCAACTGGGACAAAGTTGATATTACCGGGCCTGTTTACATTGGTGCGATGACGAAAATTGAAGACGGAGCAAAAATTGTCGGCCCGACAATGATCGGCCCTAATTGTTGGCTTTGCAGCGGGGCGACTGTAGAAAACAGCGTGATTTTTGAGTATTCCCGTTTGGGGCCGGAGGTGCGATTGGTTGACAAACTGGTGTTCGGGCGCTACTGCGTTGACAAAACTGGCGCGTCGATCGATTTGCAAGCGGCGGCTCTCGATTGGCTGATTACTGATGCCCGTCAAGTGTTACCAAATATACTAGGAGAAGAGCGACGGGCGATCGCAGATATTCTCAGCACTGCTGACTAATTGGTAATTGGGAATTGGGAATTGGGCATTGGGCATTGGGAATTGGGCATTGGGCATTGGGCATTGGTAATTGCTAAAGTTCTCCGTTTGCACTCTACCTAGTCAGTCATTAGTCATCAGTTATCAACTAATGACAGTTGACAGTCATTTGTTAACAGTTAACAGTTAACAAATGACTAATGACTAATGACTAATGACCAGGGCTGTTTCATTCTCAGGTAAATAATCGTTTTGTAGGGGCGGTGCGACCCCTACTCCCCGTGCGGGCCCTCCCTGTCCACGATTTTGTGCGTGTTTCAGAGATTGGGGCAGCCACGGGGGGCGGCCCCTACAAGAGAATGAAACAGCCATGACTACTGACTACTGACTACTGCCAACTGCCAACTGCCAACTGCCAACTGCCCACTGACTAAGACTGCAAATAAGTATATTGGGTGAGACTCCGCTCATAATTTTGCAGTAAAAGTTGAGCCTCCGAAAGAGTAATTTTATTTTGCTGCAAAGCTGATTCTGTCTGACGGCGGATGCTTTCAACCAAACTTTCTGCATCGTACTGTACGTAGCTGAGTACTTCTTTCATCGTGTCTCCCTTCACAACGTGTTCAATATGATATCCCGAAGGAGTGAGCTGAATGTGAACCGTATTTGCATCGCCGAATAAGTTGTGAAGGTTGCCCATAATTTCTTGATAAGCACCTCCCAAAAACAGCGCTAAATAGTAAGGTTCTCCAGGTTTGATTGTATGCAGTTCCAGAACTGACTTGACATCTCGCAAATCGATAAATTGGTCGATTTTGCCGTCGCTGTCGCAGGTAAGATCTGCTAAAATACCGCGCTGAGTCGGTTCTTCATCGAGCCGGTTAATTGGCATAATAGGAAACAATTGGTTAATAGCCCAACTGTCTGGCACTGACTGAAAAACAGATAAGTTGATGTAATAAATGGACGCCATCACCTTTTCTAAGTCTTCCAAATCTTCCGATACATAGTCTTTTTGCCGCGCGATTGTCTGTATTTTATCGCAGCAAGCCCAGTACAACTGTTCGGTTTTCGCCCGTTCCGCAATTCCTAGATAGCCTAAGTTAAATAAACTGACTGCTTCTTCCTTGAATTGGATAGCATCGTGATAGACTTCTTGGTAATTTTCGGGAGTGATAGATTGGTAAATTTCGTAGAGATTGCGCGGAATTTGGTGCGCGTTTTCGTCTACCGGTTCTGGTACTTCTCTGGGAACATCGCTAGTCCCGAGTACGTCAAAAACTAGGACTGATTGGTGAGATGCGATCGCCCGCCCGCTTTCGCTAATGATAATTGGCACAGGAATTTTCCGCTCGTCACAGGCATCTTTAACTCCCGCTACTACGTCGTTGGCGTAGTTTTGCATATTGTAGTTTTTGGAAGCGTGGAAGTTGGTTTTAGAGCCGTCGTAGTCAACGCCGAGCCCGCCCCCTACGTCCAAATATTTCATGTTAGCTCCCAATTTAGCCAATTCTACATAGATGTGGCTGGCTTCTCGAATGGCATCTTTGATGACGCTAATTGAGGAAATTTGAGAGCCGATGTGGAAGTGCATTAACTGCAAACAGTCGAGCATTCCAGCTTTTTCTAGTTCGCCGACTGCGCGGATAATTTCAGGAATTGTCAAGCCAAATTTTGCCCGATCGCCCGTGGAACCTCCCCAGCGGCCAACACCTTTGGTAGTGAGTTTGGCTCGCACTCCCAAAATCGGTTTAATTCCTAATGCAATGCTCGCGGCGATTGCGAGTTCTACTTCCTCAATTTGCTCTAGCACAATTACGGCCGTTTGACCCAGCCGCTGCGCTAAAATGGCGGTTTCTATGTATTCGCGGTCTTTGTAACCATTACAAATTAACAAAGCCCCTGGAGTTTTTAAGGTCGCCAAAGCTATCATTAATTCTGGTTTAGATCCGGCTTCCAGTCCGAAGTGATGGGGTTGACCGAAACGCACCAAATCTTGAATTAATTGTCGGTGCTGGTTGCATTTGACTGGAAAAACACCGCGATAGACATTTTTGTAATTGTAGCGGGCGATCGCTCTGGCAAAACAGGAATTGAGGCGATCGATCCGGTCTTCCAAAATATCAGAAAATCGAATTAGCAGCGGCAAAGCCAAATTTCGCTGCTTGAGCGATTCTACCAGTTCGCACAAGTCGAGGGAACCGCCGCGATCGCCCTTGGGAGAGACTGTAACGTGACCGGCAGCATTAATCGAAAAATAGGGTTCGCCCCAACCTTGAATTCGGTACAGTTTCTCGCTATCTTCTATTGTCCAAGATTTTTGTGGCACTTGAGCAGCAGCTACCAAAGCACTGTGCGATACAGTCAAACTCGTGACTGTTTGTGGCTGAGTCGATAGCGGCTCGATATCGGAGGAAGCAGCGGTGGCTGGTGAACTCATCTTATCGGAAACCTCTTTTAGGACTGGTCAAATAGATAGTTTATCGCAAATATTGGGTTTCCTGATGTAGTTGAAAATTCACTTTGGGTGCAAGGCTGAGCGATTTGACATTTGAGATTTGACTCCACACATAGATGAAAGTGGGGATTGAACTAAAATTTCAACTGCGATTTCTCTCGACGACTCATGTCTTCAAGCTGTGTATCCCATGTGGGTGAACTTGGAAACTCAGTTTCCGAGTTCACCTGCGCCAAGAGTCTTGTCGGGCGATCGATCGCCCGACACACTCTCGCCCAGTACAGTTAAGAAAGTTTCACCTGCAAAACCCTGCGAACAAAAGATACTGCGATTGGTTCGTTTCTCCCAAAGAAAACTGACAATCGCGTATTGCAATCTAACCAAAAATCACCTCCGGCGGTGCCATGTCAGCCCCCATAATCAGCCCCCCGTGACTCTTAGACTTCTTCAAGCCCGGTTGAGGCGCTTTTTCTTGGCTTTTTGGAGACGGTGCAACAGAAGCGGGCGGTGTCACCTGTGGCTCCACTGCATTGGCCCCAGGTACAACGGGTTGCTGCGACAACCAACCCACACCCCCTATCGCCCCAGCCATCAAAGCAGTGTAGCCGATGTACAAATGCACCGGACTCATTTGAAAGCCTTCGCCGGAGTCGGAGTTGGAAGCAGACAAATAGGTACTGGGAATGATTGGACTTGGAGCGGGTTTTGGCAAAGCATTCGCCATCGCGGTGCCGTCTAGCCCTAAGGCGTCGCCCAATCTGCGGATAAAACCTCTAACGTAAATATCTTGGGGCAGTTTGTCGATTTCCCCATTTTCGATCGCTTCGATGTGGTGCAGCGGCACGAGAGTTTGACTGTGGACTTGCTGGATGGATAGCGATCGAATTTGCCGTCCCTTACGCAACTCTCTACCCAACTCCCGCAGGCACTCTTCTCGCTCTTGAACTGCTAAAGCTGCTTCCTCTTCCTTGGTAAGTTTTTTCTCCTTCTTGGGAAAACCAAACCCTGGGAAGGATTTAGCGGGGGCGATGACAGTTGCAGGTGCAGCCGAATCGACTTTAATTTCGTCTTTGAGTGCTTCTTTGTTTTCTTCTAAAGTGTTAGAATCTCGATCGCAATTTTCAGTCTCGGACTCTGTTGCAACAGGAGCTTCCACAGTAGCACTGCGCCAATAGAAAACAGGAGCAGGTACTGGTGGCTCTTCTTCTTTGACATAGGATGCGGTGTCACTTGGAGCCGCGACACTCTCTTGGACGACTTGTATTTCCGTTTTGTTTGGTTTGGGAAATCGATCGAATGCGAGCTTGACTGCTTCTCTGCTAACTGCTCTAATTAAAATTTCGGCAGCAGATGCTGCTTCGCCCAACATGGTTTGCAAGCTAGCTAGAGCTTGGCTGTAGGTGTCGCTACAGAGGAGTTCAGCTTCTATTTGACCGAGAACAGAACGAAAACTTTCTTGAGAAATTTCAATAGTTGCGTGATCTGTCACCCCAAAATAAGCCTCGGGTTTCAGTGCCATGATGTTTGTGTTGTCTTGCTAGAAGGTATCTGAGTACGTTCTTCTAAAGCTTGGCAGTGATTCCGGATGCCACTTGGGGGATAGTGGGATAGTCCGGGAGGTGGGATAGTCGGGGAGAGGGGGAGATTGGGAGAGGGGGAGATTGGGAGAGAATACCCATTCTCAATTACCAATTACCAATTACCAGAAAGTATTGGTCGAAAGCCCGCCCGCCTGCTCGGGAGAAATTAAAATCAGACTATTCATTACTCGATTCCTCGGACTTAATGGTAGAGGTAGCTCTCAAACTGTCAACTGTCAACTGTCAACTGTCAACTGTTGAACAATTCCCATTTTCTATTGCTTGTGGATGCGATCGAGCAACCAAAGAGCACCGATAATCCCGACAAAGTGGGCAACAGTCGCGTGAGTATTGGCTAGCACCACAAATATGTCTAAAGGCTGAATAAATCTGCTGAAATCTACTGCCGCACCGAACAAAGCTTGCGGCTGAGCTAAAGATTTGGCTAACAGCGTGCCGCTGATAGCTTCTGCGCCGATTAGTGTCAGCAGCATTCCTGATAAGTTGCTCATCAGTGTCAACTGCACTTGTTTGATCGTGTCTGCTTTTTTGGGGCGGACAGCGTTGGCGGGCGATCGCAATTCTCTCGACAAGCGGGTGAAACGGAAAGCGCGATACACGCTGTAACCGAGCACGGCCAGCCCGCAAAGAGCAAAAAAGACGCCGCCGCCGGTGCCGGCACTGGTTGAACTCCCAGGCGCAGTGGCGCTCGGGATAGCAAAGGGAATGGCAAAGAGCAAAATAATCGTCGCTACCACCGCCAGCACTGACTGTACCCAGAAGCACACCCAGCCTGCTGTCCGAAGGGCAAAGGCAACTCGCTGTGCAGCTACCGGAAGCTTATCGTTATCTAACTGATTAGTCATATTTTGAACGGATATAATTGAGTGGCTTTAATTGGCAACAGTTTTTTTAGCGTGGACGGTTGATGGCGGTTAACCCTCCTTATAATGGAAGCAGAAATGTTTAAGATTTGTAACTAACATTCGATTTCACTAGCGTCGATCGCAAGGTATCCAAAGCAATGACACAACTACAACCTACCGTCACTCCCAAACTGGATCAACCAAAGTTTGGCTTCAACAGCTACGCGGAACGCCTGAACGGTCGAGCCGCGATGATTGGTTTTTCCCTAACTTTAATTATCGAGTATGTCACAGGGCAGGGGTTGCTGGCCTGGTTAGGTCTCAACTAATTTTAGCAAGGGCGCGGTCAGTAGATTTTAGATTTTAGACTTCGGCTAGTGCGAGCGTCGAACGATTTTACATTTGATGCCACAGGTTTATCTGGGAAAAGGAACAGGAGTCTAAAATTTGGGGATTGACCCTAAGCGAGCGTTGATGGCTTGTACCCGTTTTTGGGCGGGTCAACCTCATATTTTGTATGGACTGTCACCCGCAAGGGTGTCACCCTGCTGACCGCGACCACTTCGCGAATTGATTAGAATATTAGTTAGAAATCAAGCCCAGCGACTTGTCGATCGAGAAACATCGGTTTAAAGAATGCAAGAGCTAGCTTTGGGTTTGTATGTCGGATGAAATTTTGATGGGGCAAGCTTGGCAATTTGGCCTCGCTCCCGTACAATTCCCGACAGGCGAGAAGATTAATTGAGGTGAAGCTAGTTTTAAAGCTAGAAATCCCGATCGCACCGCCAACTCTAAGTTTTAGAGATTGAATAAATATAGAACAGAGTAAAACCAAATGAATGCTTCGTGGACGCGACTTTTGAAGTCAGCTTACCGTAGAGAGCCAATTACCAGCTTCGTTGTGACAGTGGGCCTTGTCGATGCAGCCATAGGCAGCATTGGTGCGAGCGGTTCTTTATTGGCTTTTGGGCTGGGTACTGCTGGGGTAGCGATGGGTCTCCGTTGGTGGCAAGTTTACCGCTCTGGAGGCGAACAGCCCGCCCCTGCTGCCGAATACTATCTTCCTCCTCAGTCTTCTCGACCTCAGTTGCCGACGCTCAACAACGTGTCTAAGAAAAATCCTCCTTATTAAGATTAGCGGGCAACGGCGACGGGGGTGAGGTGGCGATCGCGCCACTCTGCATCTGAGCCAATACTAAACATAGGATCAAAAAAGTCTTTCGATCTTCGATCTTTGAGGCTTCGTTTATGAATATTACTGTTGCCGAGAAACTGTACAAAATTGGCTCTGTAGCGGGTTGTAGCGGTTTATCGGTGAAAACTGTTCGTTACTATGACGAGATGGGCTTGTTGTCTCCGGCGGTAGAGCGCTCGCCGGCTGGTTATCGCTTGTTTGGGGAAGCGGTATTCAACAGGTTGGCGTTTATTAAACGATCTCAGGCTCTGGGTTTGAGCCTTCAGGAGATTAAGGATATTTTACAAGTTCGCGATCGGGGAGAGTTGCCTTGCTCTGAAGCGAAGCAGCATCTAACGGCGAAGGTTGAGGCAATTTCCGGGCAAATTGCAGCGTTAGAAACTTTGAAAGGGGAATTGCAAGGAATTCTCAACCGCTGGCAAGAGCAACCCTCCCCGGAGTGTATTACTCGCACCATTTGTCCGAACATTCAGCGGGATTGAGCAACGGCAGAAAGATACAAAAAAAGGGAAGGAATTATCGGTTTCCTTCCCTTTGTTGTTTGGTTTGTGGTTTGGTGGGCGATCGTTTTGGCGATCGTGCTGAGCTTTTAACTGTTTTCGGAGAGTTTGCTGTTGCTTTTTGAGCTGTCGAGCCCTGGCCGATCCGCCTTTGCCTTTGGAGTTTCTGCCCTCGCTGCGGGGAGACTCCCAACTTTTTAGTCTCATGTTTTTATTTATGTGTACTACTTATATAGTACACCGCCACCATTGCAGTGTCAAGTAATTTATGGCCTTTCTGGTGTAACAGTGCGGTGCTCTTATGGAAGAGGGAATAGGGAATAGGGAATAGGGCATTGGATTGGAATCCGTATCTCACCACGCTTGACAACCGCTATATTAGACAAGATTGCATAAGTCTTCGATCGCTCCTTCAACCGCAGATGTCAGACAGATGCAACACAGATCGACGCAGATAATTTCAGGGTGTTTTCCGATTTTTGCAATTCAAGTCTAATATTTGAGAACACAACTATAGCGGTTCTCAGAAAGATTCACGGACGTTGTTGGGCTTGGGCCCTCTTTCTCTGGGTAGTTATGTAAGCTCTCAGTCATACCTGATCTTTGTGAGAAAGGGTATATCTATTTCATTCTACTTAAAATTTAGGATTGTAGCCAGAAATTTTCATGCTCAGGCTCGCGAATTAAATAATTTACACATATTTGTGGGATGGGCGTCTCGCCCGTCCAGAAAGCATGAGCGGGACGCCCGTCTCACAAGAACAATAAAAATTGTAAGTTGTTATTTAATTCTCATTCCTTAGTTTGATTTTTCGCTCAGTCCAAATATTTCCTAGGCATTGCAGCATCTGTAAAAATTGGTAGCGTTTCCCAAATTTTCAGCCATTCCGGCAATTCCGCTAATGTTTTGAGCTGAAGCGACATTTCTACTAAGGAAAATTCTAACTTGTGGAAATCTTGAATAAGTTCGGCTTTCAAAAAAAATTCACTTCTAGCTAAATCTGGAGCATTAGTCGCGAATGCTATACTATTGCCAGCATCTAAATTGCATATATAAACTTGTGCGAACACAGTTTGAATTGTTTTAACCGCCGCTGCATTAAACTCTTGTTTGTGGAATAGGTGGATAGCTACAACGCCCGTATGTGACAAGTGCGTTTTGCAGAGTTGGTAAAATTCTTGTGTCACCAATGGATAGGGCATATAGCCGCTGCCAAAACCAGCATCTACAATAATTATATCTTTTTTTATCGTGGGATTTTGTTCGGCAAGATATTGACGACCATCTTGAATCGCTACTTTTAGTCTGTCATTGAATTGAATGCCAAAAAACTTTTGAGCAACTTCGACAACTGTTGCGTCTATGTCGGCAGATTCGACTATCGCGTTAGGGAAATAGTGATGCAAAATTCTGGGAAGAGTGCCACCCCCAAAACCGATTATATAAATATTTCTTGGTTGAGTTTGCCAGAGTAATGCTAATAGCATTGCTTGGGAATATGGAAATATTAATTTAAGTGGATTGTTGAGGTCGAGGATTGATTGAGCTACACTTGTAGTCAAAGTTTCTCTATCTACCAAAACCAGGAGCAAGCATGATTTATCTTTTTTGATTGCTACGATGCTGTCGCCGGAATCTTGTTGAAATATGATGCCGTCTGGCTGTTTTTTAAGCCAGTCAATCTCTTGGTTGGCAATTGCTAAATAATACCAATTATCTAAAATTGTGCAACACTCTTCGACCCCCCCTAGCCCCCCCTTGCTAAGGGGGGGGACAAGAATACTGTTATTTCGTTGAAAATTGGTATAGTTATTGTTTTGCTTGCCTGTATCATAATTCATAGTATTCTAAATTAGACGTTTGAGATTAAAAATTGATGACTAAAATCGTGGTTGGGATCTGACGTATAGTTTCATTATTGTTGAGAACTTATATCAAATCTAAAATCTAAAATCTAAAATCGAATCACCTCAAACCCAATAATAGCGCGATTCCGCCGATCGCACAAACCACGCCCACAAAAGCCCGAAAACTAACCTTTTCGCCGGCGAGTACGGCTAGAGGCAGTACAAACAGGGGACTTGTAGAGCTCAGTGCTTGAGCGATGGCTGCGGGTGCATATTTCAGGGAAGTCTGTTGCAGGAAAATTCCGAGATAGGTTCCCAAAAAAGCTGCTAAAATTATTGCACCTAATATTTTTGGGGCTTTTAATTGTTGCAAAGTGCCAAGGTTTGTGGGGTTGAGAAAGCACAGCATGACTGCCATACCGCCGCTCAAACGCAAAGCCGCTGTCCACAAGGGATCGATATCTATTTGAGCAAATGCAGCGCGGGATAAAACTGCTCCGGCTGCGTGGGCTGTTTGTCCTAATAAACTAATGCCTAATCCTTGCCAAAGATGTTTTGATGGTAAGGTTGTTTCGGCTGTTGTTTCGGCTGTTCTTTCGGCAATCACCCAAGCTACACCGCAGATTGTTAAAAGAATGCCTGTACAAGCAATAGGCGATAGCTTTTCTTGCAAAAATATCAAGCCGAATAAAGCTGTCAAAGGCGGAGATAGGGTTTCTAGAAGCAGCGCTCGCCTCGCGCCTAAATATTTTAAGACGATAAAGAAAGCGGTGTCTCCGATGCCAATTCCTAGGGCGCCGCTGATGAGCAGCATTGTTAAGATATTGGGGTTGACTGCTGGTAAGGATTTACCTAAAATTAGTATGGTGGCAAGAAGCATGACCAGGGCGATCGCGCCTTTGAGCAAGTTTAGTACAACTGCCGGGATTTGCTGTCCGACTCGCTGCCAAATCGTGGAAGATAGAGCCCAGACAAATGCAGCACCTAAAGCGGCGATTTCACCCATAAAGTTATTGGTTATTGGTTATTGGTTATTGGTTATTGGTTATTAGTTAAGCTGCTCTGCATTTAAATTGTGTGTCAAAAAAAATCTTTCTTGTGTGGGCGTCCTGCCCGTTCTGAATAGGCGTTGCTGAATCAAGGTATGAATGCTCCAGGAATGGGAATATCGTCAAACTTCAAGTAATGTATTAATAATTTAATAGAATGCTTGAGCATTTCCTCACATTTAGAATAACAAAGAGTCTTGC
>NZ_JAHREU010000149.1:0-2206 GCF_020883145.1 Microcoleus sp. CAWBG27 | reverse complement strand
ATCCGGCTCCTAGTCTGACACCTAATAAGTCGGGTTTAACCCGCTGTTCGGACTCTCACCTGACCATGAACGGTCTGATGCTGGTGACATTCACGATGTAGAACTTCCAAATTTATAGGTTTCCAATTGTCATGGTTGCCGTCGATATGGTGTAATTCTGCAATATCACCTGACATGAACGATAGATTACATTGTGTACATTTGTGATTCTGTTTCTTGAGAAGTCGTGCCGTTATCCCATCGTAGTGAGCATTCTCTCGTTTTGACCAGTAAACAAAATCGCCATCATAGGGTGATTTATCTCCCTTGACAATAACAAACTTGCAGGCTGACCAACTAACCGCAGGAATTGCTCTTTTTATAACCTTATTGGTTTGATAACGGTTGTATCTTCCTTGTTTCCGAATGAATTTCCATAACCAATAGCGCAGTGACCACAGGTTGTGTTGACTCAGATCGCAGAATCTATGGTAATTTCTCCACCCTCTTACCATCGAACCACACTTGTTGATTCGATGTTCGAGAGTGAAACGACTATCTTTTATCACTTCTTTAACTTTTGCCTTAATGCTAATTGTAGCTTTTTGACTTGGTGTTGAAATGAATTTACCATTGGGTTTAACTGAGAAGTTCCACCCAAGGAAGTCGAAACCATCTGTACTATGTACGACTTTTGTTTTGGCTTCTTTAACTTTTAATCCTCTTGTTTCCAAGAATTTATCAATGTGTCCTCGGAGGGGTTCAGGGTCGTCTTCTGGTTTCAGAATAAACACAACGTCATCCGCATAACGAAATCCAGTAATAGTGTCTATGTATCTGCCACCATTTCTGATTTTTAATCTGACCTCATGACCAACGTTCTCTAATCCGTGAAGGACTATATTTGCTAGTAATGGGCTGAAAACTCCCCCTTGGGGCGTACCGGATTCTGATGAAGGAAATTCTCCTCTGACTCCAGCTTTTATTGCCCTAAATACCCCTTGTTTTGCTGCCTTTGGTAGTTGGACTGATTGCATTAAGAATTTGTGGTCAATCTTGTCGAAACATTTTTCAATATCCAATTCCAAAATTCTTTTTTCTAACCCATTACTGCTAGAGTTTAGATTATTGAATAATTGTCTCTGGATATCATGGCAGCTTCGGCTAGGTCTAAACCCATAAGAATGAGCGTTGAACGTAGCTTCTGCTGCGGGTTCCAAGGCATATTTGATGAGACATTGATATGCTCTGTCGCTAATGGTCGGGATTCCTAGTCCTCTTTTAGTTCCGTCTACTTTGGGTATGTACACTCGCTTTAGAGGCTGATGTTTCCATTGCTTCCAGTTCTTAACTAACACTTCAAATAGTGCCAGTCTTTGTGAGGGTTCGAGGGCTTTCTTTCCGTCCACCCCTGCGGTTTTCCGTCCAGTATTTAACTGTGTCACTTGCCGAATAGCAAGCAATTTCGCTGCTCTGGAGCTTAATAAAAGTTTCTGAAGCTTACGCACTAGGAACACATTACCGTTCTTTTGAGCCTTGAATATTCTCACTTGTAGGCGAAACACAATTTTCCGCAGCTTGCGCCAAGGAATTGATTTCCATTTATCAACTGGATTTAACTCCGTTGCCATAACATTCTCTACGCCTGAATGAACATTTTCTATGTAAACCGTACCCAGTTGTCCAAGAGTCCTGATTTCTTGAATTTTTGAGTACATCTTACCAACTCTACCCGCTAACCCTTATTTAAGGAGTCCACACTTTGAGAAGTTAATCTTCTACAATTGAAGGTTGAAAGAGTCGTTTTATTCGTTCCTCAGTTGAGTTATTTTGTAGTTTTAGGTTCTCTCATTTCGCCCACGATTTCCCAGAATTGCATTTATCCAGTTCAAAATAATGCGGGTATTTTCACACTTGAAGTGTTATGTTGTGTCGTTGTTCGACCTTGATTTCGGTCGTTCACGCTCAGACGCTTTTTCCGAGAGTTCAACTAATGTTTAACCTTGACTACTTACCTATACGAGTTGCTCCCATCTCAGGTTTGTTATTCTCGTTCTGTCCCCAGCTTCATTTTTAGAGTTTGTTCTCTATCCATGTGGGCAGTTTTGGCATCACGCCATTCCTAGCGGGTAAGACTTGTCAAATTTGAGTTTGACGCACTCACACTCAACTGAAGTTACCTTTACTATCTTTTAGGGCTTGCACCCAAGGCGGCGTAAAGGCTCTA
>NZ_JAHREU010000148.1:0-2243 GCF_020883145.1 Microcoleus sp. CAWBG27 | reverse complement strand
GCATTGGACACAAATGTGATTTTGTTTTCCTTTCTTCTTGCCGTTTTTACGGATATGGGTTGATTTACATTCAGGGCATTGCATAAATTATTCCTCCTATTCATACTCTAACTCAGCAACGCCGAAGATTGAAGGTCACGGGCAGGCAAAAATTCTCACGCAAGAGGAAATCGAACTCTTATTTAACGATGGTTTGCAAACCTCACGCGATCGCACCCTCTTCGGAGTTTGCCTCTACACTGCCTGTCGCATTGCCGAAGCTTGTTCGTTGGAAGTCGTCGATATTTACACTGCCAAAGGTACAGTCCGACCTACAATCAACTTCCGCAAGGGCAACACCAAAGGGAAACTCCAAACCCGCACGATTCCGGTGATCGAGGATTTGCGAAGTCTCTTGACATCTTGGAAATCCTACGCGGGTCAAACTTACTTATTCCCCGGCCGCCACAAGAGCCACCATTGGAGACATTTGCACCCAGATTCAGCGGACAGAATATTGAGAGAAGCGTTCTCGCGCGCCGGCATCGAGGGAGCATCCACCCACAGCTTCCGTCGCACCGCCCTCACCCAGATGAGCAACGCGGGCATTCCTTTAAGAATCATCCAAGAAATTAGCGGTCACAGCAACCTCGAACAGTTGCAGCGGTACTTAGAAGTGAAGCCGGATCAAGTGCGGGGGGCGATCGCGAGTCTTTCCATGCTTTCCTACACCGGAAAACACGCATTACCCCACGTACCCGATGAAAAAACTGCCGCACCGTTGCCCGTCGAGCGACTGTCACAAGCCCTCACGGACTTGGAGACTGAAGAAATTCCCGACTGGTGACGTTGGTTTCTCCCCCCTTTCCCAGAAGCTCTCCTGACGATTCGCTACACTTATCAGTCGCTTTAACCCCAAAGCCAGAAGCTCTCACCTCTATATTTGTTACCGCTCGATATCGAGTTTATTGAATATAGTTTTGGAGAAGTTCCTGAAAATATTTTATGCGCTCTTCTACATCCTTTCGCTCGCGATGCCTTCCATCAAAAGATATATCTATTTGTTATTTTTGAACGAATTTTGAGCGCAGTCCCCAACCAGAATCTTTGATTTGGTTGGGGTAAACAACTGGTTAGCGAAATCAAACAATAGTGCGAAGCATCCTTATTCCGGTCTTTCCTGATTCTGTACATATTCGATCAATTTCTCTAACGGTGCTTGCGCTCCAACACTTATCAGGGCATAGCTTCCACTCCAAAACATTGGCTTTTGGGACAAATAAAACCGTTTGAGTTCGGATGCGTATTCTTTCCGTATTAACCGGGATGAGACGGTTTTAATGTTGTTTACAAGTTTCGATAGATCGATGCTGGGGATACTCTCAAACAGGATATGCACACGATCGCCTTCACCACCAAACTCGATCGTCTCGCAATCCCATTTGGTTAAAACGTCTCTGGCGATCTCTTCCAATCTGACAAGTATTTCCCCGGTCAATAATTTCTTCGGAACTTAGTCACCAAAACCAAGTAAAAGATTAGCCTAAATTCATAGCTAGAGAGGGTTTTAAGACGTGAGGAAGTTTTCATAACTAATTTACATAACTAACTTGACAACTAAATCTAGGGGCGTATAAAATTGTAATAGTAAATAGCGAAATCGAAGCTATGGTTTTCAAGAAAGCCAAGTCAAAAACTAAAAAGAAAAAGGTTCAAATCGATCCGGGTATCCGCAGCGATATCTGGAAACTCGATCTTTCTGGGGAACAAAAAGACTTGGCTCGGTTAACTGTGGCCCAGTATCGCCATTTTCTGAAACCAGTAGTGCTAATCACTTATTGGGGATGGAATGAACTATCTGTGCTGACCTCAAAAGAGCGTGTCAACACGGTCGAAAAAATGTTCAATAAAACCGCAGCTAACCCATCTCCTAAGTACGCATGGTTCTTCGAGAAAGCGATTCAGAATCATCCTTCTTTCCGTAAATTCCCAAGCTACCTGAGACGCGCTGCAATCCAAGATGCAATTGGGATTGTAAGTAGCTTTGTAACGCGATGGAATATGTGGAAACGAGGTGAAAGAAAGCATCGCCACGATCGAGCTCCCAAGTTAACTTCAGCTTGTGATACATACCCCGCTCGTATCCGCTCAATAATTCGGGGTAGGAGAGAAAAAAGTAAGCAGAGTAAAAAAAGTGTTATAAAATAGGATACATGACGCCAAAGACTATTTCACAAGACAAATCATCCTACAATATACTACTG
>NZ_JAHREU010000147.1:0-2315 GCF_020883145.1 Microcoleus sp. CAWBG27 | reverse complement strand
GGTAGACGGCGACGCCTTTGCCGGCGGAGGTGAGTTCGTAGTCGGGGGCGTCTTTTTTCATGTTGTTGCCGGACAAACCGGGCGTGAATTCGACTCGCATGAACTTTGGATCCGGGCCTTTGGCGAGCGGGAGTTCGTCTTGGATAACAGCGAAGGCGTCATCCAAGGAGAGGATGTTGGTGAGGTCAGTCCTTACTGGCAGTTCTGCGGTCAATGAGAATAAGCTATTTGCTTCGAGACTGATCGATAGTTTTGAGCGGTAAATGAATCCGTCTCTTGTCCAAGAGGAATTGTGGAGTGCATACCCACCTGGATTGAGAGCTTGAATCAAAGAGTTTCTCAAAGATCGTGCTGCTTGAGCATTCGAGAACAGGTCGAAAGGAGGGGAATTTCCTTCAGGCGTATCGGATAATGAATGCGCTTTGACTTCGATGCTAAACCATGAGTAAACATCTAGCCCTAGCTGTTCAGAGTAAGAACCGCTTAGAGTAATCGTTCCTATTGACCCGCGCCATGCGTACTGGGGCCGCATCGTGTCAGTACCACTGAGGCGTTGGAATGATTGAAGCTTGATTGGCTGAATGTCCTCGGTTCGGGCAAGTGGGTATTCTTTTAGTGCAGCAACGTAAGCATTTGAGAATATTTCAAATCTTCTCAATTGAGTGTCAGTCAGCATGGGCTGATGTACTGCAGTTAATAGTAAAATGGTTTGTGTCATCATGATGCCCTAGTCTCTAGCAAACCTGAATTTAAAAGTCCTCTCGAAGAAGATACCATCGTGCTCGAAGTGGTATCAGCTTGTTTTGCGAATCGAGGATGTCACGCTCATATGGAGATTTAGATACAGTGTTAAACGTCGCCCCTGAAAAACCATAATAGCGTAGGGGTTTGGTCGGCAATGAATCTATTTCCACCTCTGTTAATTGAAAGCACTCAAAAGGCAACGTATACTTGTTGTTCATTTCTACACAAGCCTCCGAAACCGTAAAACCAAGGTGGAGTAATTCACAATACTCCAGAATGTAGTCTTGCAGCGGAATGATATCGTACGACCCGTCATCAATTCTTATCGCATAGGTTCCAATATCTCTAGCGAACCCAACGTAGGCGCCTGCGAGTGGAGCAAGGGATGAATTTGCACCAAGAGGCGAATTATCGGAGGAATTACTCTCGCCGTCTGGACCCATGGCGGTACGGCAGGCGACTACAAATGAGACAGACGTGAGTGGAAAGCCCATGTTGAGCATGGTCAAAGCATGCTTGAGCGACTTGTTTCCCGTTGCCGGGAGCATTCTTTGCTCTTGACTATTTGCATTAAAACCTGCACCAAGCGCGTCGTGTACTAGACCGAGATTGTCTGGCAGGCCCTGAGAATTGAGGCCGTGCGTGATCGTTGTGAATGCGGTCGAATGCCTGAGACTATCGTATACATTCCCTTTTGATACTTCTAAAGATACGTTTGGGTTAAATGCGCCAACCGTAGTGACATCGTTTGCCGAGCGCGCAAACTCGAAGTTTGCGCCGGCATATGCGGCTACGAGTGCTTGGATGACTTGCGAAGATGCTTGCTCAAATTTCTGGATGTACTCCGCCTGTTTTGCGGGGCTCCAGCCGCTGTTTTCGGCCCGGTGTACGGTAAGCCGGTGGTCCATCCGCCACGGTGTGACAACGTTATAGACAGGAGCAAAAAGGGGGAGCACACGATTCTCTTCATGTCCATCAAGGTTTGACTTGAAGGTTGCGTGTGCGGAGATGTAAACATCCGTGCCGGACGGAAAATAGGTTGACGTAAATTTGATCCACGTGTAACCGGATGAGAACATGGGCCGGTAGGGCGCGATGCTCTGTGCGGATTCTACGTTCAGGACGAGAGACTTGACAAAAAAGGTTTCGGTTCCTGCAGGGGCATCCACCTCTGGCGCGATCCCGCAAAGGGCATCAGCGTAAACGTTTGTTCCGGAGATGTAGAAATCGTTGGGACTAGCGGTATCGGTGCGGGGATAGCAGCCGCCGCTGAGGGTGATGGAAACGGTGTAGGTGTTGTGTCCAATGTTTCCAGTCGCTGTTTCGGTGAAGTGTCCGGGTTGCAGTCGGCCGCCGAAGGCTGACTGAATGAGCACCGTCACAACCAGGACAAGAACTGACCGGAAAGACATATGACTGATATTAGCAATCAAGGGTTTGCGTTTGTCAAGAGTTTTTGGAGAATTTGCGAAAAAGGGGGCTGGTCCGGGGCAGAGCCCCGATCCGGGGGATCGGGGCGAGGGTGTGGCTGTGGGCCGGACCAGCCGTTTTGCTTTCTTCGTTGGGCGGAG
>NZ_JAHREU010000146.1:0-2410 GCF_020883145.1 Microcoleus sp. CAWBG27 | reverse complement strand
TACTTAATTTAGCTGAATTTAACAAGCTTCTGTGACGCTAACACTGCATAATTTCAGCCCAAAATAGTTTGGCTTCCCAGTTTTTATAACTGATAAAAAAATCCGACCCACATCTGCGGAATGTGGGTTCTGAGCTAGTTTCCATCCCACAAAGATGGATTCAAACTGTCGGAGTCCATGAACAAGGGTAGGCATTCCGGGAGGTCTCTGAGAACTATAACCAGACCAACCCCCAAGTCGAGCAATCAGCCAAGTAGCCCAAGGTAAGGAAGTGGGAGGATAGGGGTTTTGCAATTTTTTCGTGCGCCCTTGAAGAGATGGTTCAATCACAGACAAGCACTGCTGTTGAGCATCAGAGAAAGCCAGGGAAACAGATAAGTCAGAATTATCGCGCCCTTCAACCATTTGTAGGGTTCGCACGGCAACCCCTAAAGCCAAGACAGTGAGTTTTTGAATGGCCACTACGGACTCTAACTGTGTAGCTTCAAGATTTAATCCTGCTTGTTTCAATGTGGCAAAAAGTTGTTCAATGCGCCATCGCCATCGATACCATTGGATAACTTGTAGTGCTTGTTCTAAACAAACCACCCTGTGAGTTGTGAGTAATCGCCAATGAATCGCCTCTTGCCCTGCCGGAGGATTAACTTCTATTGCTTCGACTGCATAAAGAGTGATACTGGGTGGATAATCTCGTGCTTTCAAGTGATCGGGACGGCGAATCTTCACACTAACACACCGAATCATCAGCAATGCTTCTCTCGCTGTCCGACCAATACGTGCGTCTGCTGGTACATTAATTGTACAAACCCCTTCACAAGGCTGTTCTGTTAAATAGGTATAAAGCGATTGGGATTGTCCTAATAACCGACGGTCTTGACGAACGCGCACCAATAGGTGATTGTGTTGGTCGGGCACGGTCGCCCATTCCTCATATAAGTCACTTTCGCGGTCACCAATGTGAGTGACCATCAGGGCACCACCTTTAGTGAAACACCGCTGACTGCGCTCGGCGGATGCCAACCATTTGTATGATTCTTTCTGCTCTATCGGCAGATTTTGATAATTGCGTTCATGCTTATTCTTATGATCTAAATCTCGACTCCACAGTTGCACCGTGCTTAACCCTAATGGAAAGCCATTTTCAGCATCCAAAACTAATGTAGGATGTATATAAAAACCCAGATCTGTATTGTTGCCAACCACCCCTAATTGTTCGGGTTTTAATCGGCCGGAGTGGGACTGCAAATTGATTTCACTGCTATCACTGACGGCTAATACGTGCCGTCCTTCTATATTTTTTTGGCAATGCTCCGATAGGCTTTGCACTAATTCCGATACGGTCACGTTTTCATTCTCCAAAAAACGATAGTATCCTACTTGTTGAGCTCGATTTCGGCTGATTTGACGAATATTTACCGATTGATGCTGACCCATTGCTTCATATAATGCCGCCCCCTTTTTACCAACCTTGGGTCTCCAAAGGCTGTTCCTTCGTTCTGTTCTGCGTGAATCAGTATCGGATTGTCCACGGTTTATACCTCTGTCACATCTTTTTTCTAGTTTACTTTGACTTGTGTGTACACGGTAGCCAAAAAGAACTGGGAGAAGTGATAGACCGTCATCTTAACGGAAAACAGTCCGAATTAATACTTGAACTCAATCCAATTATCAGAGGTTGGTCAAATTACTACTCCCATGTTGTCAGTCAAGAAATATTCTGGAAAATGGATTATCTAATCTGGCAAAAACTGAGAAGATGGGCTATTCGTCGTTGCCCAAAAAGCAACAGACATGAAGTATTCTCAAGATACTGGAAAACAGTAGGCACGGACAACTGGAGATTTTGTACGGCGGTCGGTTTGAAGTTAGCCAAACACGGCGAAATAGAAATCATAAGGTTCGTAAAGGTTCAAGGTAACAGAAGTGTTTATGATGGAGAGTTTACCTACTGGGCAACCAGACTAGGGAAACATCCTGAAATTCCCATGAGAATGGCAAAATTACTCCAAAAACAAAAGGGGAAATGTGCGTACTGCGGACACTACTTCAAACAAGACGATGTGATGGAAGTTGACCATATTCAACCAAAATCTCAGGGAGGTAAAGACCAATATGACAATCTCCAACTTCTACATCGTCATTGCCACGATACAAAAACTGCCAGCGATGGCAGTTGTGGTGCTTGTGTAAAAAGCTTAGTCAAAGAGGAGCCGTGTGAGGTGAAAGTCTCATGCACGGTTCGTGCGGTTCGTTTCTATGAAACTAGCCTGTATGGGTTAGGGGATTAGAGCCTTTACGCCGCCTTGGGTGCAAGCCCTAAAAGATAGTAAAGGTAACTTCAGTTGAGTGTGAGTGCGTCAAACTCAAATTTGACAAGTCTTACCCGCTAGGAATGGCGTGATGCCAAAAC
>NZ_JAHREU010000145.1:0-2421 GCF_020883145.1 Microcoleus sp. CAWBG27 | reverse complement strand
TGCAGTAGTATATTGTAGGATGATTTGTCTTGTGAAATAGTCTTTGGCGTCATGTATCCTATTTTATAACACTTTTTTTACTCTGCTTACTTTTTTCTCTCCTACCCCGAATTATTGAGCGGATACAGTTAATAGATATAAAAAATAATTTTCCGCTCCAAGAAGTGATTAATAGCTACCGCCAGATAATTCGGGACAAACCTGATTTTTACCTGCCTTACCCTGATTTGGGAGATATGTTGGCTCAGCAAGGAAACTTAGAAGAGGCTATCTCTTGTTACCAAACTGGTAGTTACAAACAAATTTTAAGTTCTCACCCCGATTTTGCCAAAAATCATTGGAATCCACAGAACCGACGCCAACCAAATTTTACGATCGTTGGCATTGGAAAAGGAGGAACAACTTCGCTCTATTATTACCTGGGAAAGCATCCTCAAATCCTGCCTGCTCTTAAAAAAAAAATACATTTTTTTAATGAAAATATCGAGCGGGGATTAGACTGGTATTTATCTCATTTTCCACCCATTCCCCAAGAATCTAATTTTTTGACTGGAGAAGCAACTCCTTGGTATTTGGCAAGTTATGAAGTCGAAAAGAAAGTTGCTAGTGTATTTCCCAATATTAAGATTATTATTCTTTTACGTAATCCCATCCTTAGAGCTTTTTCTCAATACCAAATGCAATTTAGATTGGGAAAAGAGCGGAGGTCATTTGCAGAAGTAATTAGCTCAGAAATTGAAGCTCTAAAAAAAATCTCATCTCCTGGTGAAGGTGACTTCAATTATTGGCAGACGGAAAAAGGTTGTTTATTATTTAGTTTATATTTCTACTTTATCGAGAAGTGGATGGCTGTGTTTCCGAGAGAACAGTTTTTGATTTTAAGGAGTGAAGACTTTTATGCTAATCCGGCGGCTACCCTCACTCAAGTTTTCGAGTTTTTAGGGGTGCCGGATTATCCCCTTGCAGAATATCCCAATTACAATCCGGGGTCTTACAATCCCATAAGCGACGATTTGCGGCAGACTTTAGCCGAGTTTTTCCGGCCTCACAACCAGAAGTTAGAGGAATATCTGGGCATGAAATTTGATTGGGATTAACTCATCTTAAGAGCGAGGTTTTAGCGGGTACCGATCGGCTTTTGAACTTGTTGCTGTTCTGCTTTTAAACGCTCAATTTCAGCTTGAGCCTGTTGGAGTTGAGATTGCAAGCTATCCAGTTCGTCTTGGGTTTCTAGCGCTGTCTGCATCCAAGCTTGGGATTGAGATGCTAAAGCTTGGTAACGATTTTTATCTTGCTCCAGTTGCCACATTTGGCTTTGCTTTTGTGTCTCCGATTGCCACAGTTGTTCGACACAGGTTAAAAGTAGATTTAGTTGGCGTTGAGTCCATCGAGAAGCCTCTATTTGAGATAAGTATTGACGCAAATAATACCGTTCTTTTGGGATTTTTGCTGGGTCAATAACAAAGGCAGAGTGGGAGTCAGAGAGGTAGAGGGGATAGGGATAGTAGGCAATCTCTTTACCAATGGCGATCGCAGCCGCTAAAATATGCCAATTTAAAGCTAGCAAATCCCTTACCTCGGAATACCGAAACTCTCGCAGCAACTCCACCGCAAATAGAGCGCACAAATCCCGACTTTGGTTAAATTCCAGTAGCTTGAGTAAAGAACCGTCATTCGAGTTTATCACTTCCAAATCTTTGTCTAGCGTCATGTCTGGACATACTACAGCTACAGCATCAGATTCACAAGCCGCCGTGACAAATTTTTCTACCATCATCGGTAATGCGATGCGATCGCCCGCAAACTGCAAGAAATATTCTCCCGTCGTCAGTTCTACCAAGCGATTATAAGCTGCTCCCAAACTTTTATTAACATCTGACTCGACAAACTGATAGGTGGGAAACTGTTCCTTAGCTAGTGAAATAACATCTAGTATCGATTCATCTGCTAGGGTTTCGTACAAAACGATAACTTCTAAATTTTGATAAGTTTGTCCCGCCAGACTTTCCAGACAATCCAAAATTTTTATCGTATCGAAAAAACAAGTTATGCCGATCGTGACGCAGGGATTTTGAGGCTCTTTGGGTGCCGATTTGATAAATGCTTCGCTCATATATTCAAGCCTTTGATTGAGTAATTTTTGATTCACTTGTGACAAAAAAGTGCGCTCTGGGGCGATCGGCGTTTCAGGACAAGCTGAGATAGCTTCGCTGATGGTGCTAACGAGAGAGTGTACGTCTCCAGGCTCAAACCAGCGAACTCCATCGGTTCTTGAAATTAAACTTAAGGTTTCTTGGGCTCTTCTGGCTTTTTGGTGAAAAGTGTATAATGAGATACTACTAATTGATTTCTACCGTATGGATCTTCATCTTGACAGACTGCTTAATCTACCCGATGTTACTGTTGAAAGTTGCATCCAAT
>NZ_JAHREU010000144.1:0-2422 GCF_020883145.1 Microcoleus sp. CAWBG27 | reverse complement strand
TGCAGTAGTATATTGTAGGATGATTTGTCTTGTGAAATAGTCTTTGGCGTCATGTATCCTATTTTATAACACTTTTTTTACTCTGCTTACTTTTTTCTCTCCTACCCCGAATTATTGAGCGGATACTAAAAAACGTTATCAACAATCTCTGCCCGAAACATTTTATGATTTTTATCGCTGGTATAACGGTTCGGCTTACGAGAGTTCAGAAAATCAGTGGCTGTTGCCTTTTGAACACGGCAGGAGTATTTTATCTTTGGCATCAATTGCCAAGGAGAAAAAATTTTGGGACGCCCAGAGTCAAGTTAATTTTCAAGAATGGCAGCCCGGAGAATATTGGAACAAAGCATGGATTCCGTTTATGAAAGTAGATAATTTGTGGCTGCGGGTTGTGGATACACAGGGCTGTTTCGGCGGGATTCCGGGACAAATTATCAGTTTCGAGTGTAAAGGCGAACCTTTCAGAAGTATTGAATGCGATTCCTTTGATAAGTGGCTGGAAACTGCGATCGCCAAAATTGAGTTAGAATATTTGTTTGCAGAGTTTCACGAAATCGGCTTTGAGGAAGAAAAGGCAGTATTTGCGATCGAAAAACGCATCAATCCGCACCGGCGCAGCGTCAAATTAGTACCTAGAAACACATAAAATATCTGGCAAAGAGAGGACTGAAGTCCTTACGGCAAACCAGGTTCGTAGTGAGGACTTTAGTCCTTCCTCGGAAGTGAAAGAAGGACTGAAGTCCTCACTACAAACCTAAATGACAACTCACACACTAAAAAATAATGATTAAAACTTTATACCTTTCAGACATAAAATACCTGGTAAATAGAGGACTGAAGTCCTCACTACAAACCAGGTTCGTAGTGAGGACTTTAGTCCTTCCTCGGAAGTGAAAGAAGGACTGAAGTCCTCACTACAAACCTAAATGACAACTCACAAAGAAAACAATGATTAAAATTTTACACCTTTCAGACATTCACATGGGCAGCGGCTTTTCCCACGGCCGCGTCAATCCAGAAACCGGGTTAAATACGCGGCTGGAAGACTTCGCGGCGACGCTAAGCAAATGTATGGATAGAGCAATTTCTGAACCCGTAGATTTAGTGATATTCGGCGGGGATGCTTTCCCGGATTCGACGCCGCCACCGTTTGTTAAGGAGGCTTTTGCGAGCCAATTCAGCCGCTTGGTAGAAGCGCAAATTCCGACGGTTTTGCTAGTAGGAAATCACGACCAACATTCCCAGGGACAGGGCGGCGCGAGTTTGGGAATTTATCGGACTTTGGGAATACCTAAGTTTATTGTAGGCGATCGCCTCGACACGCACCTCATACAAACCCGCAGCGGGCCCGTACAGGTGGTTACGCTGCCTTGGTTGACGCGATCGACCTTAATGACGCGATCGGAGACTGAAAGCCTTTCTGTGGGCGACGTTAACCAATTATTAACCGAAAAACTGACGATCGCCATGGAAGGAGAAATCCGCCGTCTCGATCCAAACATCCCCACCGTACTATTAGCGCACTTAATGGCAGATAAAGCAAGCCTGGGCGCAGAGCGTTTTCTAGCAGTCGGTAAAGGATTCAACATACCCGTTGCCATGCTAACACGCCCTTGTTTCGACTACGTTGCCCTCGGTCACGTCCACAAACACCAAAATCTCAACGCCAACAACAATCCGCCCGTAATTTATCCCGGAAGCATCGAACGAGTTGACTTTAGCGAAGAGAAAGAAGAGAAAGGCTTTGTGTTGGTTAATTTGGAAAGGGGGAAAGCCGAGTGGGAATTTTGCACTTTGCCGGTGCGGGTGTTTCAGACGATTAAGGTGAACGTATCGGAATCGGAGACTCCGCAAGCCGACTTGGTGAAAGCCATTGGGAAGAAGGAAATCCAAGATGCAGTCGTCAGATTGATCTACCAATTGCGATCGGAACAATTAGACTTAATTGATAACGCCGAATTGCACGCACTTCTCGGCGCAGCCCACAGCTACACAATTCAGCCGGAATTAGTCAGCCAGCTAGCAAGACCGCGGTTGCCAGAATTAAATGCTAATAATAGTATAGAACCGTTAGATGCTTTGAAAACTTATTTGGCAAGTCGCGAAGATTTGAAAGATATTACTGACAGTATGCTAGAATCCGCACGGGATTTGTTGGGAGTGGAAGAAGAAGCTTTAGTCGAATTCTAGTAAATTATATCAATTCTCACGATGAGGTACGTTGTTGGGCTTGGGCCCTCTTAGTCTAAGCGGTTATAATAAGCCGTCAGTCATACCTCATCTTTTTGAGAAAGGCTATATATAGCCTTTCTCAGAAAGATGAGGTACAATAACAGCAGTGCGTAAACCAGTTAAAAATATTTGATGATGTAACTTGACTGAACCCCAACTCTATGGCTTTGGCTAATTCTTGATAATTAGG
>NZ_JAHREU010000143.1:0-2425 GCF_020883145.1 Microcoleus sp. CAWBG27 | reverse complement strand
TGTTAGAGTCGATAGGGGCATTACTACCCCTACCTCTCCTTCAAAACCGGACGTGAAACTTTCGCCTCATCCGGCTCCTTGATATCTTCATCCTTTGTTAAGGACACAAATTCAAAACGGGTGTTATACTGGCTTCTCGTTAAGGGAACCGTCATTTTCCGTTTTTGTGTCGTGACAGTGTTTATGTAGAAGTTGGAGGTTTTTGTACTCATCCTTACCGCCTAATGAGCGGGGTTGGATATGGTCAACTTCTACGGTGTCTGCAGGTGTGAAGTACAGACCACAGTGGGTACATTTACCTTTTTGTGTCTTAAGCAGTGTCGCCACTCCTTTTGGTGTTTCAGGGTATTTTCCACGTCTAGAGCTCCAATAAATCCAATCACCGTCGTAAGGTGTTGAGCTGCCTTTTACCTTGACGTGCCTAATAATAGGAGTTGCTTGGTGTTGGGTTAGCTCTAAACCTTCTTCTGTGCTGAAACACCAATTTCTGTCGCCTACTGTTCGCCAGTATTTGTGTTTATTGATGCTACCTTTTCCCCGTCTTCTAGCCCATGCTCTTAACTTGTCATAAGTAAGACTATCGACCTTGTTAAAGATTTCCTTACTTACTACTGTTGAGTAATAGTTTGACCATCCCCTAATTATTGGATTCAGCCGACTAATTAAGGCAGCTTGAGGGGCGGTTTTATGAGTGTCTATTACTTCTTCAATTTTTGCAAGATGAGCTTTGACTTTAGGCTTTGACGGGGTGATTAATGTTTTAAAACCAAGTGAAATTCCATGTGTGTTTTTGGCACTTCGGTAGTTACCTACTTTATGTTGTTGTACGTGGAATCCTAAGAACTCAAACCCAACATTTCCATTGTATTCGTTAAGGGTGTGGGTTAATTTTGTTTTACTTGGCTTTAATTCTAAGCCTAAATCACTTAACCATTCTGCAATTATCTTCTGACAGGCTAGTATTACTTCAATGTCTTTGTGTATAATCACAAAATCATCGGCGTATCGGATTAAACTGATTTCTGCTTGTTGGTTTATGTTACCACCTACGAATTGTTTAACCCGTTCTTCCATTCCATGTAAGGCTATATTTGCCAAAAGTGGGGAAATGACCCCTCCTTGTGGAGTACCTTCAACGGTAGGGAAAATCTCACCTTGGTCTAATACCCCGCTTTTAAGCCAGGACTTAATTTGTCTTCGCAGTCCTGGATAGGTATTGATTTTGTCAAGTAATGCTTTGTGATTAATGCGGTCAAAGCATTTGGCAATATCAGCGTCTAGCACATATTTGGCTTTGTATCTGATATTGTCAAAAATAGCTCCTATCGCATCGTGACATGACCTACCTGGTCTAAAACCATAGGAGTTTGGTTCAAAAAGAGCCTCCCATTCTGGTTCAAGTGCTGATTTTACAACTGCTTGTAGGGCGCGGTCGTACATTGTGGGTATGCCTAATGGTCTTGACTCATTGGTTCCTGGTTTTGGTATCATTACCCGACGTGTCGGTTGGGATTTACCTGTTACTTTGAGTTGACTTACTAGCTCTAATCGTTGCTTTGGGTTTAGTAATTTGATACCATCCACACCTGCTGTACGTTTGCCAGTATTATCTTGTGTTACCCGTCGTACCGCTAGAACCTTACTAGACCATGAGTTAATCAAGGTCTTTTGAAGCTTCCTCACTGCTTTAACGTCGCCACGCTCACTTGCTCGATAGATACGTTTTTGCAACTTGAACGTCAATCTTTCAGCTTTTCGCCAATTGATTTGATTCCATTCCACCGTCGGGTTGTCCCGCGTTTTAGACTTATTCATTGCTACTAAGTTCCTATCCTTGAAGCTACCGTGTACCTGTCTGCATATCTCTGTTATTACAACAGAGCATTGGCTTCTGATACAATCCCTCTCCCATATATTATTCGTTAGCTACTTACTTGGAATCGACCTGATTCAAGAAATATATGAGAGTTACTTCGTTCCAAATACACATTGATTGAGGTTTTAGTGCGATGCTATCCACCGGGTTTATGGGCGGTGCTTATAGGTCGAACAGTCAATCGCCTATGCCCTATCCTTGCCTTTTGGCTTGGTCTTAATCAGTCTTTACCGTGTTTTGCAACGGTCTTATTCTGATTGAGCCGTTAGACCATCTTGAATAACGATGGTTCAGACACATCTTTACTTTCGCTACACATTAACTCTTGCTCGACAGTTACCAGTTTCGGCTACCAGTAGTCTGCCTTTTATCCCCGCTTTATCCTGTTAGTTGCTACCCAATAGGATAGGGGATATGCTTTAACCGCTGCACTTGCGGTCTGGGACTAGGGATGAACCGCACCCAGATGTGTATCCAGTTATGATGACTTTGTAGTCATCCTAGCCATCCCCTAAGTATCGTTACTCAGTTTCGGCTAAACGAATCGCA
>NZ_JAHREU010000142.1:0-2939 GCF_020883145.1 Microcoleus sp. CAWBG27 | reverse complement strand
TATTCACATACAGATTGTTCAGGACGGCAGGCGTGGTCGTTTTTCCCTTCGGCAATGTAACATTGATCCCGTAATCGTCTCCGCTTTCATCTTTGAACGTTCCGATATTCAACCCGGCAATGGCCAAACGAACGGTACGGTTGATATCCGCTGTATAATGAAGTGAAATTGGGCCGGGGAATGAAGCCAAAGTAGGCCGGTTGTGGATAAGTTGAGAGCGATAAAAATGAGATGTTTGCAGGAGAAATAGACACCTACAAACATGGCAAACCATCGCATCAAAATGACACAACTACAACGGCTTATCAGCTACCGATTGAGTGGTAAGAGCAAACGCTGGATCGCTCGTCAGTTAGAGATCTCACGTACGACGGTAGATACGTATTTAGCGTATTTACATGCCGAGATCGGCTCGGATCTGAGTCCCTTATTGAGTTGGGAACCGCAAGCCCTGGAACGCTTAGTGAATCCTCGCCAAGCCACCACCCTTCAGGCCTTAGAAGCCTTATTTCCCCACTATCAAAAGGAACTTCAAAAAGTAGGGGTCACTCGGATGATTTTGTGGGAGAAGTATTGCCTGACGACTTCCCAAGCCGTGACCTATTCTCGATTCTGTTACTATTTTCGTCGTTGGGAAGCCACTCAAAAAGTAGTAATGCACCTGGAGCACAAGGCGGGCGATAAACTTTATATTGATTTTGCAGGCGAAAAATTACATATCATTCATCCGCAAACCAAGCAAAAACAAGTTCTGGAAGTATTTGTAGCCGTGTTGGGATGCAGTCAATATACCTATTGCCAAGCGGTTTATTCTCAAAAAAAGGCAGATTTTCTTTCAGCGCTGACCAATGCTCTAACCTATTTTGGAGGTGCTCCCCAAGCCATTGTTCCCGATAATTTAAAGGCAGCAGTGCGCAAAGCGCATCGTTATGAGCCGGACTTAAATGAAAGTATCGAAGACTTTGCGTCTCATTATCAGACCATTATTTATCCGGCTCGCAGTCGCCATCCGCGCGATAAAGCCTTGGTTGAGCGTACCATCGGTATTCTTTACAGTCGCGTTTATGCCCCCATCAACGAAGAAAGTTTTTCAAGCCTGTCTCAACTCAATGAGGCCATCAGAGAACGATTACTACTTCATAATCAAGCCCTTTTTCAGGGAAAATCCGAAAGCCGACTGACACTTTTTGAGGAAGTGGAAAAACCTGTTTTGCTGCCTTTACCTGCCGTTCGTTACGAACTCAAGTCCTTTAGGAAGGCCAAAGTACAACAAAATTGCCACGTCTTACTGGCCGAGGACAAGCACTATTACTCTGTCCCTTATCGGTATGTAGGTCAGTATGTAAAAATAATTTATTCAGCAGAATGGGTGGAAATCTACATGGACTATAAACGTATTGCGGCTCACGAACGCTTCCGCAGTAAATACCACTATACCACCCTGAAAGAGCATCTGCCGGCCCAACATCAATACCTGATGAACTGGAATCCGGAGTTTTTTGAGCAACAGGCCAAAAAGGTGGGTGTTCATACCTTATCGGCTATCCAACAGATGCTTACCCGAAGACGCTATGCCGAGCAAGCCTATAAATCCTGTGCCGGAACCTTAGCCCTGCTGCAAAAGGTAGGCAAAGAGCGTCTTGAAAATGCCTGTGAACGCGCTTTAGCCTATGACTTCGTCTCGCTCAAACTCATCCAGAGTATCCTGGATCGGGAATTAGACAAAATCCCCATTCAATCCGAAGAGTCTACCACCCCGATCATTCCCCTGCATGCCAACATCCGGGGAGCAGGTAACTATCAATAGTCCGATTTTTTTCTTTTCATCCGTAAAACAACCTACAATGAACACACAGGAAACGCTCCAACAACTCAAAACCCTTAAACTCAACGGCATGGCTTCTGCTTATGAAGCCATGCTGCGATTACCCATTGATCAACAGCCGCAGGCGGATCAACTCTTGACTCAGCTGGTAGAATCCGAAAGCCTTCATCGACAGCACCTGAAAACAATGGCCGCGATCCGGGCGGCCAAGTTCCGTTATCAGGCCTCCATTGAAGAAATCCGCTACTTACCCGAACGTAATCTGGATAAACACCTCATGTTGCGCTTAGCCGAAACGAACTTTATTGCCAAAGCGGAAAATGTCTTCATTACCGGAGCTACCGGTTGTGGTAAAAGCTATATCGCTTCTGCCTTGGGCTTCCAGGCCTGTCAAATGGGCTATAAAGTTGGATACTTTTCCATGACCAAGCTGCTGCAACGCTTCAAACTGGCCAAAGCGGATAACTCCATCAACAAAGAACTTGCCCGCATTGAAAAAATGCACCTGATCATCCTGGATGACTGGGGCTTGCAACCCTTGGACAGTGCCATGAAAATTACCCTCTTACAGATGATCGAAGACCGACATGGCAGAGCTTCCACCATCATTACCTCGCAACTGCCCGTGGCCGGTTGGTTCGATTATATTGCCGAACCTACCTTAGCCGATGCCATCATGGATCGACTCGTTCAGCATGTGCATCGACTGGAATTAAAAGGGGAATCCATGAGAAAAAAACAAAAAAGTAATACAACTCTTGTTGCTTAAATTACCTTTGCAATCACGCTTCAATACTTATCCACAGCCGGCCCACTTTCCCTACAATCACCGGCCTACTTTGACTTCATTTTACAATCCGCAACGGAAATTCCCAATAACCCCGCTTTTTCTTTATTGATCTTTACCCGTAAATCGGTACGACGCGTGGTCAGGGGGTTTTTTACGTAGATCGTACCCGGGGTTTCTTTTAAGATTTTCTCAACGTCGGCGGCTACACTGCGCAGTTTTTCCAGGTCTTCACCCATAACGCGAATCGCCACGGGCGCTTCGGTGTTGGGGCCCTGTTCAAAATCGACCACTTCCGCGTTGGCATTGGGCACGTAACGCAGGCGG
>NZ_JAHREU010000141.1:0-3324 GCF_020883145.1 Microcoleus sp. CAWBG27 | reverse complement strand
TTGATTTATCTAGTTCAGATAAACCTGTTAAATGCCTCGCATGATGTCAGTCAATAGCCTTCATAGCCTTGATTTAACCTCTCGACAATTAATCCACCCTGCTTATTAAGGGGGGTTAGGGGGGATCGGAGTCTATGCAGCAGTCAACAATCATTCCGGTACAATCGGAATTGATATCACATCTCGCAGGGATATTTGTATAACCATGTACATACCAGATTCGCAATCTTCCCAAGCAAAAGCGTTGCCGACGATGTACGATCTACCTAGTGAAGACCCCGATGATACTGGGTTTGACGAATATCATCGATGGCAAGCACAACTTTTGTCTGCTAGCTGCATTCCCCCTAATTATCCAGTCGATCGCACATTTTCAGCCAGCGATCTCAATCTATACTACGACTCTAACCATCCCAATTGGTACAAAAGACCCGATTGGTATTTAGTTGTGGGCGTTTCGAGATTTTACCAAGACAGAGACTTGCGCCAAAGTTACGTCATTTGGGACGAAGCAGTCAATCCTTTAATTGCGATCGAATTCCTATCACCAAGTACGGAAGATGAAGATTTGGGGCTGACAGAATCGGCACCAAACAAACCACCGACTAAGTGGCAGGTTTACGAGAGAATTTTGCGGATTCCCTATTACTTTGTTTTTAGCAAATACAACAATCAATTGAGAGTATTTCGCTTGATTGGCAACCGTTACCGCGAACAAGTGTTAACCGGTTCTCGATTCTGGATACCGGAAATACAGTTAAGTTTGGGTTTGTGGCAAGGTGCTTTCCTGCAAAATCAAAGATTGTGGCTGCGCTGGTACGATATTAATGGGAATTTGATTCTGACTCCTGAAGAATTTGCAAGACAGCGAGCTCAATTGGAAAGCCAACGAGCCGAATTGGAATGCCAACGAGCTGAGTTTGAAAGGCAGCAAGCTGAAATTGAAAGGCAGCAAGCTGAATCTGAAAGGCAACGTGCTGAATCTGAAAGGCAACGTGCTGAATCTGAAAGGGAGCGAGCCAATCGTTTAGCCGATCGCCTCCGAGTAATGGGCATTAATCCAGATGAACTGTAAAATTTAATATAGGACTTGCTCTGTCATCCGACAGTAAAATTAGTTTGTAGTAAGGAATGCAAGTCCTTCACTGCTGAGGACTAAAGTCCTCACTACAAACATTCTTTTAAACTGTAAGATGAAATACTAGCGTCAAATGCTGCTAGCACTGCCCATAAAAATTTATTAACTAAAAATAACTTATGCCAGAACCTACTTCATTGCGCGATCGCTACCTAGCACTGATCGATAAAATTGTCGAAATCACCCTCAAAGGTCAAATTCGCTCGAAAGAACAAGTATATCAAATGTTGGTGCAAGACATTGGCACCGGCACTGGCGAAATCTTTGAACGCTGTTTTGGCGAACGCCTCGATGCCACCGACAACCTGCTCCGAAATGAAAAGGACGAAATCAAACAAGCCAAGGCAAATCGCAGCCTCAGAGCGCTCAAAACTATCCAAGGAGAATGGGAACGCTGGCAGAAGGATAACCGCGTCGATCGCGAAATCGCATCTTCCATCCAACAAATCCTTGCCGCCGAATCTAACGGCCGCCTCCTGGCAATATTGCAAATAATTGATCCCAATAAAGAACATCCGCTGACTCTCGATCAATTGCAGCAATTGTCAAAATCTGTTCACCAACAAATGCTGCAAACTACCAATCCCGAAACCGAACGAGATTTGCAGCAAATCACAGCCGGGATTGCTAAAGGTTTAGAATCTTGGCAGCGCTTGGAACCGGAACTCGTCGGCTGGATTTATCAGCCGCAGCAGCTAGGATTCGCCGGCAGTCCCGAACAAAATGGGCCTTGGGCTTTTTGGGCTAAAAAAGTTAATAGTGCCTTTGTTAATGCTCTTTTACAGACTATTGCCAGGGGTGATTCTATCGTTGAATTTGCAGCCAAGCAGTCTAATGTAGAATTAGGTACGCTGCTGGAATTGGCGATAATTTTGCAGTGTTTGCAACGGGCTTTGGTAACATGGTTCGACAAGCAAGTTTATGATTCCAAGGTGTCCACAAAAGCTTCGATTTCTACTTATATTACTTTTTCGGTAATTTGGAGTCAGCTAGCTAGTGGATTTAATAATTCTACGAAGAGCGGCGAACAGTTGGCAAATGCTTGTTTTCAGGTGACTTTGCAAATTTTACGCACTTTTTCTCAGCGGGAATACTTTCCGCTTTACGGCGGGATTTTTGCTTCGTTTGATGGTAAAGCTTTGCGGCATACTTTGGATTATTTAGATGAACCGCTGCGGCGTGTTGAAGGTACTCAAGCGAAGGCTCGAATTCTGACGCTTTTGGGTTATTCTATGCAGGCGGCTGGGGCTTACGAACGATCGATCTTACTGCACAAGCAATCCCTGGAAATTGCCCGCGCCGAAGGAGATAAAGCCTGCGAAGTCGCCAATCTTAATCATATCAGCCGCAATTATGTTGCTCAAAAAAATTATCAGGAAGCGATTAATTACAGCCAACGGGCTTTGATTATGGCACGGCAGGCGGGAGAGCGGCAAGGTGAGGCGAACGCGCTGGCTAATTTGGGCTACAGCGAGGTGTTCCAGGCGCGGCAGTTGGAGGAGGTGGAACCGGAGGTTTACGAAAGCGCTATTAGTTATTTGGAACAAGGTTTGTTATTGTCGGAGAAATTGGGCGATCGCCAAAGTCAAGCTTTTTGCTCTAGCAGCCTCGGTATTGCTAAAATTGCTCTGGAAAATGCTGCTGGTGCGATCGAGTATTTGGTTAAAGGTTGGCAAGCTGCTCAATTTTCCGGCGACTTATATCTCCAAGGTCTCAATTTGGCTTATTTAGCTCAAGCTTATTACAGTCTGAATCAACTAGAACAAGCAATTTTTGCGGGCTGTTTGGGGATGTATACTTTGGAGCAAATTGGGGCGATGGAATGGCGACAATCGGCTGGTTTGCTGACTATTTTGCGCGGACAAATGGGGGCGGAATCTTTTAAACAGTCTTTAGCCAAAAGTCGATCCCGCATCATGCCAGTAATTGGTGTTGATGGCTACGATTATATTCCGGAATTGTTGGAAAAATACCAGCAATCTATTTGATATCAAAATTACTCGACGGTTGAAACTCGGCGGTTGAAACTCGGCGGTTGAAACCGCTACTACACAAACGATGTCGGGAGCATCCCGGTTATGTAAATATCGGAATAACAATAGTCCGGACAGTTTTCAATGACCAACGGTAGAATGGGGGTTCTGGGTTCCAGCCTCTGTGAAATATTAACGGTAGAATGAGGCTTT
>NZ_JAHREU010000140.1:0-3737 GCF_020883145.1 Microcoleus sp. CAWBG27 | reverse complement strand
ATCCCTAACTGGGTGATGCGATAATTGCACAGATTTCTGGGTGTTTTTACTCACTATTATCTCGGATAATTCACTTTTACCCCCTCAAGCAGTGTATGTGCCAGTTGGGGGTGCGGAATGTGGGTTACAAGTACGCAACATCAGCTTGTGTTAGACAGGTCTGGAGGATGGTTTTAATTGCTTACGCTGAGACTCCCGACAAATTAATTCTCAAACCCAGTTAGCCGATAACTAGCGACCCAACCCCATCCCCCTTAACTGGGGGATTTTTGTGTCTACAATTTTTGTCTACACTATGTTGACAACGTAGACAGCAGTCTGTTATTGTAGACGAATAACGTATACAGGTGTCTACAATGAGTCAAAGTCAAGTCGTATCCTTCAGAGCCTCCGGTCACTTCCTTAACTGGATAGAAGCTCAAAGACTAGATGGTGAGTCGGTTAGCCAAGCCGCGCAACGCATTCTCAAGGAAATCTCGGGCACGTCTACAGTGTCTACACCGCCGTCTACGCGAAACAATGATAGCGTCGCGTCTACAAATACTGTAGACATTGTAGACAAAACTGTAAGTTCAAGTCTTGAGCCCGTGATGGAGCGGATGGCCGCCATTGAGGAACGGCTGGAAAAAATTGAGTGCCTGAGCGACGGCAACGATGAATCGCTCAGGCAGGAATTGAAAGCGGCCAACAAGCAACTTGCAGAATGGGACAAGGAACTCAATCAGTTACACGAGCGCAATGGTGACTTGGATTTGGAAGTTCAGAATTTGAAGGAAGAACTTAGGGAAGTCAATAGCGATCGCCCTGAAAGTAAAAAATCTGTTCCGACCGTCGCAGAATTTCCAGAGCCGGCCGACTTGCTCAATCAGTTGAAAGCGCGGCGCAAAAAATCAGGGGCAAGCTTGGCAGACATGGAAGCAGTTTTGGAAATACTCAGCTACTTGGAAGAGCAGGATTGAGCGGAAACTAGAACTTTTAGTGGTCTAACAAAGCTGAAACTCTTGATTGATAAACATTAAAGGGGATGGGAGTAGAAGGACTTGAACCTTCGACCTTGAGATTAAGAGTCACCTGCTCTAACCAACTGAGCTATACTCCCGAATCTAGACTACTATAACACAACTAATCTGAAATATCAACTATTTTTGTAAATATTTGTGGCGATCGCGCGATCGCGAGTTTTCTGTAAGGGCGATCGACAGGAGCGAAGAACCCGCAAGCTACAATAGAAATACTATGCCTGCTAGAGACACTTATCACCAAACTGTTAAAAACGCCCTCATCAAGGATGGCTGGACAATAACCCATGACCCGCTGCGAATTCGTCTAGCTCGCGGCAGAAATTTGTTCGTCGATTTAGGAGCAGAGAGAATGCTTGCAGCCGAGCGCGGGACTGAAAAAATAGCAGTTGAGATTAAAAGTTTTATCGGTGCTTCAGACATGAAGGATCTCGAACAAGCGGCGGGTCAGTTTGTGCTTTACGAAGGCTTGCTGAAACGCTACTATCCCGAACACTTGCTATTTCTTGCAGTTACCGCAAACATCAAACACAGGGTTTTTGAGGAAGAAGCAGGTCAAAGTTTAATTGAAGATGGTATAATTCGTTTAGTTACTTTCGATCCAGTAGAGGAGGCGATAGAGCAATGGATTCGCTAAAGCTTCAATATCGCGATATCGTGGAAAAACTTCTCCAAGAATATATCGATTTTCTTGGTAATGACGACTTAACGGAGGTCAAATTAGTATTAGATGAAAAGCGCGATCGCTACTTGTTAGTCGAAACAGGCTGGCAAAACGGTTATCGCATCTACGGGAATTTGATCCACATTGAAATTATCGATAACAAGCTTTGGATAGAGCATGACGGCACAGAAGATGGCGTTGCTTACGAGTTGATGGTGGCGGGAATTCCCGAAGCAGATATTGTTTTGGCTTTCAAATTGCCGGAATTGCAAAAAGATCGATCGCTGGCAATTTTGTGACACTAAGCGATCGCCCTTACTCAATGGCTGATTTAAGTGCGATAGACCTCAAGCACCTTTCCAAAGTTCTGCAAAATGTATTGATTTGACATATTATTTATAGAGGCTCAGGCTTTAGCGCCCTCTAAATTTAGAGCGACGGACGATCGACACTAATCAAATGATTTGCATCGCCTCTTATCGGCCGATCGCAGATTTAATCCTATTTTGAGAGATTGAGCGAGCAAAACCTCAAATATATTTTGGTAATTGTTGCAATCAGCCAATTGAATTGGGGTACAGCCTCGCTGATTCTGTGGATTCACCATTGCTCCCGAAGCTAAGAGCGATCGTACAATTTTTAAGTGACCGAGTAAAACAGCATTGTGTAAGGGTGTATCTCCTTTATTATCTCTAGCATTAACATATGCTCCTGAAATCAATAGAATTTGCACAATTTCTAAATGTCCCTTGAGAGCTGCTTTGTGTAAGGCTGTATTTTCGCTATAGTCTTTAGCATTGACATCAGCTCCACAAGCGATTAGAAGTTCTACAATGGGTTTGTGTCCCTGTTCGGCAGCAGCGTGAATGGCTATTTTGCTAATTGTTGCTCCTTGAGAGAGCAAAAACTCAATAAGATTTTTGTCTCCTCTAGTAACGGCTCTATCGATAAGATTTCCATTCCAGCTATGAGGACTTCCTGCTACAGAAAGTCCGCGTTGCAGCAATAGCTGTACAAGATCTTGGTGTCCGTTATCTACTGCTAAATCTAAAGCTCCATCACCCCAATCTGTAACGGCATCAATATTAGCTCCACTATCGATTAATAGCCGCACCATTTCCACAAAACCCCAATTGGAAGCAATGCTCAAGGGATAATAACCCTGAGCGCATTCATAATTCACATTTGCACCGCACTCAATCAGTAGTTTAGCCACTTCAATCTGGTTATTTGCTGCTGCGAAGAACAACAAAGTATCACCGTTAGATTCTGTTACTATACGAGCATTTGGATCTCCCCCTTGTTCGAGATAACCCTCAACATCCTGGATATTACCGAGCGCAGCAGAAATGTGCGTGTTAATAACCGCACCTTCAGAAAAAAGTAGTTCGACAATTTCTCGATGTCCCCTAGAAGCGGCAACCTGAATTGGGGTTTCCCCAGGAGGGCTAACTATGTTAATATCTGCTCCAGCAGCAACAAGTGCTTCAACTATCTCGAATTGGTTGTTCCAAGCTGCTGCGTGTAAAGGAGTATCTGCCGATCCACGACCGCATCGGAAATTTACATCAGCACCAGAGTCAATCAGCAATTTTGCTAACTCTAGATTTTTATGGTAGATAGATAAGTGTAGAGGTGTATGGTCATCTCTGTCTGGTGCGTTAACGTCTGCACCCCTAGCAATTAATATTTCAGCCATCCTGACAGAGCCGATCTCAATTGCTTGGTGTAGAGGGGTTCTATCTAAGAAATTTTTATATCTAAAATTTATATCGTCACCTCGATCTAAAAGAGCGATAACTGTCTCAAGATCTTGATAACAAACTGCTTGACATAATTCCTCACTCATGGCTATTTTTTGATAAAATTTTGCGGATTATTAAACACAATCACAATGTCTGACTGTGTTCACAGCCCTAACTCCCATACTGTTAGAGTCGATAGGGGCATTACTACCCCTACCTCTCCTTCAAAACCGGACGTGAAACTTTCGCCTCATCCGGCTCCTTGATATCTTCATCCTTTGTTAAGGACACAAATTCAAAACGGGTGTT
>NZ_JAHREU010000014.1:90596-129915 GCF_020883145.1 Microcoleus sp. CAWBG27 | reverse complement strand
GTCGTAAAGTAGCAACAATGCTTGGATTGGATCTAAGTGGAGTTGGTAGAGGTGATTTGTCAGCACCTATAAGACTTAAATTGTGGTCTTGTGAATCCCCTCGCCTTTAGGCATGGGGAGATGTCAAAAAACAGATTCGCGGGGTTGTAGGGCGATCGGCTAATGTTTCGGAATAGTTGCTTGTTGTTTCTAGACAGTTATCCCATTTGGGTTGGCTGTTGTTGTCAAAATGTACTCAACTTGAGCCGGAGTTAGAGTGGGATTGGCATTCAAAACTAAAGCCGCTACACCCGCTACGTGAGTCTCACTACAAACCTTTTTTATTTCCTGGGATGGATGGGGACTGAAGTCCGAACGATCAAACCTTTTTTATTGCTGGTAATTTGCGGGACAGGATTTTATGCAGTTTCAAGCTGAAGCTGTTGTTTTTTCGTCAAAAGCATCGCTATGTGCTTTTCGTAATAAGCCGCTTCGTTAATAAATACAGGGAAAACTGTAGATTCTCCTTGATAGGGGAGCAATTCTCCCGTAAATGTGAGAAACATCGGTTCACCGGGATGTAAGGGTTCGTAATCTTTAAACTGAAGTTGGGGATGGATAGTGGCTTGGATTTCACCTACAGCATTTCTCGGGTAGTCTACGGAAACGATCGCCTGATATGCAGTTAAATGTGATGGTATAACCAGCGGATTGCCCAGATTTGTGGCATCGAGATAGTTCAAAATGGCGTGAATCAGCATTTCGGTTTGCTGAAACAGATGGGCGTTAACGACTCCCTGGGCGATGGGCCCAACTTCTATGGTGCAACCGAAAGCAGATAGCGATCGCAACATTGGCGCATCCTCACCATCATCCTCTCGGAAAAAAACTCGAACTGAGGGATATAGTTCGCTTAAATACGCTAATAATTGCAAGTTGAACGGATGTTTGCTAGACGGTAAAATGGTCAGCCCCATGTTCGCCGTTGTGCTGTGGAGGTCGATAATGAAATCAACCTTATTTTGGTCTTTAGGACATAGTTGTCCGGAGATCTCCTTAGCGCGTATGTCCTCGTAACCCGTCAAGTCTGGGTTAGCCAAATCTGCGCGGCCAAAGCAACGGTTCAAATCGCGATCGACATAACGCCGATTCAGCGCCACCGCTTTCGGGTTGGCTAATAAGGCAACTGTCTCAAAGGTCGATCGTTTCAGCAAGTCTGGGAATTGTTGAAACTTCTTAATCAGGTAAACTCCTGTTAACTCATTTCCGTGGGTTCCTCCGACAACTGCAACTCGTCGAATTACGTGCGACAACATAAATAATCCTCATTTTGTGATAATTAAAACCGTAATTAGTCGCCAAGTTTTCTAACTATTACTTCCAAGGTAAACAAGTTATTTCTATATGTCAAATACTTTTTTTAATATAAGAATATACTCAAAAAGTATGGCAGTATCTACTCAATAACCGCTATAGTAATTATTCATTTCCAAGTTTAAAGTTTAAAATCTAAAATCTATGGAACTTCGCCATCTCCGTTACTTCATTGCAGTGGCAGACGAACTGAGCTTTACCAATGCGGCAAAGCGATTGCACATTTCGCAACCGCCCCTAAGCAACCAAATTAAAGATTTGGAGACTGAATTGGGCGTGCAACTATTCGATCGCAAAAGTCACCCAATTGGGCTAACTCCAGCAGGACAGGCATTTTTAGAAGAATCTCGCGCAACTCTGGCACTGTTAGAACAAGCGGTACATAAAACCCAGCGCATTCATCAAGGTGAATTGGGTCACTTGACGGTGAGTTTTACGAGTTCGATCGCGAATGGTGTCTTTCCAGAGATGCTGCGAACGTTTCGGCAGCGATATCCAAAGGTAAAACTGATTTTACAGGAAGAACATAGTGCTTTTCTAATTCAGAGATTGCGCGATCGCCAAACTGATATCATTTTTCTGTATCTCTACCACGAAATCTCGGAAGACAATGATTTAGAAACGATGTCTATCACGCAAGAACCACTTGTCGCCGTCTTACCCAAAAATCATCCGCTTGCAGCCAAATCCCAAATTTCGCTTGCTGACGTAAAAAATGAAGAATTTGTCATGCCCCTGCATCAAGTTGTGGCGGGTTTGTCCGAACAAATTTACCATCTATGTTCCCAAGCAGGATTTGTGCCAAAAGTTGTTCAAACAGCCGTCTTTATGGTCACGATTTTGGGGTTAGTTGCAGGCGAAACTGGTATTAGCATTCTGCCATCTCACGTCCAGAATCTTCAACGCAAAGGAGTGGTGTATCGTCCGATTCTGGAACAAATGACAACCACTAACTTAACTGCGGTTTGGCGGCAGAATGATTCATCGACTATTTTGCAGCAATTTCTGGAGATTATTAACAGCCTCTCAATTCATCTCTATTAGGTAATGAGATTCGTTCGTAGTGCGGACTTCAGTCCGCAAAAATCTGCGGACTGAAGTCCGCACTACGAACTATTTTGTTATCGCCCAAACAGGATAAAATCACTGCGATCGATCGCACTACCAGCCACTGCATTCACAGTAGCCAAGAGTTGACCGTTCCCAGAAATCGCGATCGCACCTGCATTGGGGCTTTGGGTAATAGTGAGTTGAGCAAAAGTTAAACCGCCCGCTAACACTAGCAAATCTTCGCCTTTGGTGAAATCAGCAATCACATCGCTGCCTTCACCTGCGGTTAAAATAAAGCGATCGCGCCCAACGCCACCACTGAGAACATCGTTACCTAAACCCCCAGTCAAAGTATCATCCCCATCCGCAGCGCAAATGCTGTCGCTACCCCGATCGCCCAGCAGCAGATCGTTGCCCGTACCCCCCACCAGAACATCATCGCCCTTACCGCCGTTCAGCGTATCGTTGCCCTCTCCACCGCCCAGAGTATCCGCAGCATCTCCTCCATTCAAGAAGTCGTTGCCAGCACCGCCAAACAACAAATCGCGTCCGTTCGAGTCAGGGCTAGACGGGTCAAAACTGCCTCCAAACAAGCAATCGTTACCCTCAGCCCCCACCAGAGTGTCATTCCCCTTGTCACCCCAAATGGAGTCATCGTCTTTCCCGCCGATCGCCACATCATCGCCTTTACCACCGAAAATGAGATCGTCGCCGGCACTTCCGTTGAGGTAATCATTACCTCTGCCGCCAAATAGCAAGTCTTTGTCTGCATTCGGGCCGAGAGGGATATTGCTGGGCTGCCCACCATAAATATTGTCGTTACCGCTTCCGCCCAGCAGAATGTCGTTCCCGTTGAAACCGTCGATCGCGTCGTTGAGATTGCTACCGATGAGGAAATCGTTGCCGTCAGTGCCGTTGAAAGTGCGATCGACTGAATTCGGCCCGGGAATTGAATCGATCGCAGGCAAGGTAATTTCGTCGCAAATGCGATCGTCGCCATTACCGCCACCAATGCTTTCAGATTCAACAGGAATCGGAGTCGGAGTTGTCGCCGGAGTTGGAGTTGTCGCCGGAGTTGGAGTTGTCGCCGGAGTTGGAGTCGGAGTTGGATTTGGAGTTGGAGTTGTCGCCGGAGTTGGATTTGGATTTGGAGTTGGAGTTGTCGCCGGATTTGGAGTTGGATTTGGAGTTGGAGTTGGAGTTGGATTTGGAGTCGGAGTCGGAGTTGGATTTGGAGTCGGAGTTGGAGTTGGAGTTGGAGTTGGAGTTGGATTTGGATTTGGAGTTGGATTTGGAGTCGGAGTTGGAGTTGGAGTTGGATTTGGAGTCGGAGTCGGAGTTGGATTTGGAGTCGGAGTTGGATTTGGAGTCGGAGTTGGATTTGGAGTCGGAGTTGTTACCGGATTTGGAGTCGGAGTCGGATTTGGAGTCGGAGTTGGATTTGGATTTGGAGTTGGATTTGGAGTTGGATTTGGAGTCGGATTTGGAGTTGGATTTGGAGTTGGAGTTGTTACCGGATTTGGAGTCGGAGTCGGAGTTGGAGTTGGATTTGGAGTCGGATTTGGAGAGTTATTGACAACAATGCTTGCTGTGACGATCGCAGAATCAGCTTTGCCGTCATTAGCTTTGTAGGTAAAAGAGTCTGCCCCTGCAAAACCAGCATTCGGAGTGTAACTGAAGGAACCGTTAGCGTTGAGGGCGATCGCACCTTTAGTCGGCCCAGCCACCAAAATCGCAGTCAGCGGGTCATTTTCCGGGTCTGTATCGTTAAGTAAGACTCCCAACCCTGCCACGTTGAGAGGGGTATTAAAAGGAGTTGTATAGTTGTCAGGAATCGCGACAGGCGGGTTATTGTTGACGTTTACAGTCACGGTAGCTGGTGGAGAGGTAACTATGCCGTCGCTGACTGTGTAGGTAAATGTGTCTGTCCCAGAAAAGCCTGCCTTAGGAGTATAGGTGAAAGAACCGTCTTTGCTGAGGGCGATCGCACCTTTCGTCGGATTTGCAGCCACCGCAGCAGTCAACGTGTCTGAATCTGCGTCGGTGTCATTGGCTAAAACTCCCGGCGCTATTTGGCTGATAGCTTTTCCCGCATTAGTGCTATAGGTGTCGGGATTGGCTGTTGGCACACTGTTCGTAACGTTGATATTCACCGTGGCGGGGACAGTTGCAGCGCCATCGCTAGCGCTATAAATGAAAGTATCAACTCCGACAAATCCGGGGTTGGGAGTGTAAATGAAGTCACCCTTGGGATTGAGTACGAGTTTACCTTTAGTCGGTTGTGTGACAACAGCAGCAGTCAACGTGTCGAAAATGTCGGGGTCGAAGTCATTGAATAAAACGGATGGAAATCCGGTCAACACGCGATCGTGCCTGACGATGTAGGTGTCGGGAATAGCGATCGGCGGACTGTTCGTAACATCAATACTCACCGTACTGGGGACAGTCGCAGCCCCATCGCTAACGCTGTAAGTGAAAGTATCAATTCCAACAAAGCCAGGGTTAGGAGTGTAAGTGAAGTCACCCTTGGGATTGAGTACGAGTTTACCTTTAGTCGGTTGTGTGACAACAGCAGCAGTCAACGTGTCGAAAATGTCGATGTCGAAGTCATTGAATAAGACGGATGGAAACCCAGTCAACACGCGATCGTGCAAGACTTTGTAGGTGTCGGGATTTGCTGTTGGCGGATTGTTGGTGATATCAATCTGAAATGTCTGGCTTGCCGAAGTATCAATGCCGCCGTTAGCTGTACCGCCGTTGTCTTTGAGGTTGATAGTGATATTAGCCTTGCCAGTTCCACTTATGGCGGGGGTAAAAGTTAGTTGTCCGAAAGAGCCGATCGCCGGTGGTACGCTAAACAAACCGGGATTGTCATTTCCCACTACTTGAAAGTTGACGGTTTGTGTTGACTCGTTGACCGGCCCTGGAGAAATCGCTGTCGCCCATGCAGGAACAGTTTGCGGGCCGGCACTGTGATTGACGGTGCGATCGGGCCCTTTGACAAACGACGGTGCATCGTTGACAGGATTAACAGTAATTGTTGCAGTCTCGCTGGCCGTACTGAAAGCTGCTAAACCCCCAATACTGCTAGCAGTTGAAATATCAGCCGTCCCCCCATTCGTGAGGGTAGTACCGCTAGAGTTAGTCGTCGTTCCATCCCACGATTGATAGGTGATATTAGCACTACCGTTGTAGTCATTATTGGGAAGAAAGCGGATACTGGCATTGCCTGCTAGCAGTCTCGCTGCTGCTGTTGACGGTGTACCGAATGCCGTCCAAGTCGCACCGCTATCAATAGAATATTGCCAACTGCCGTTAGTATTGTCTGTCGCCGTCACAGCTATTCCTTGAATATCGGCGATGTCGGGATCTGTAACAGCACCTGCAATTAAAGCAGAAACTAAGCTGCCGGTGTTGCTGGCAGAAGGTACATCTTCGTTAATTGCTGTTAGTACCGGCGTTCCGCTGTTGTTGAGTACGGGTGCGTTGTTGGCTGCAAACGCTGCGAATCTGGTGGGAAGGGCAAAATTGTTGTCGCTGACAAGAATTAGCGTTCGTTTCCCAGTTGCTGTTTGAGGAGGCCCAAATGTCATCCCTTCAAAATTGTCAACCAGTGCCGGAGTGCCTGTACTCAGGAAATAAGCAGAAGTGGCGATCGGAGTTTTCGATACTGGTGTAATGCTAGCAACACCAGAAGCAATCAAACCGGTATTGTTTTGAATATCTGTCGCACCGTTTAAAGAAATTTGATAAAGCTTCAAATCCCCTGACGGCGGTGTTGTCGATAAGTCGAGAAAACGTTCGAGAACCAGCAGCGTATTATCATCAACGGCCAGCATTTCTGAAATGCCGTTGCGCGGATCGGTATTGTAAAGAAATTCTCCGTTTGCGGTGTTTGTACCTAAGTTATATCTGACAATTCGCGATCGCGCGCCAGCCGTTATATCTGAAGCAGGGCCGTCTTGTTCGAGAGCATTTTCTGTTGCTGTAAATAGAAAACTTTGACTGGGAGTAATCGTCAGACTTTCAAAACCTTGATTGTTGCGGATGCCGCTGTTAGGATCTGCTGATACGTCGTATTTGGGAGAAGCAATAGGCAGCGCGAAATTTTGAACTCCTGTGGCAATGGCGAAACTATTAATAAAAGGCTGGATATTTGTCGAGAAATTGCCTTCAGAAGATACGAAGACATTGCTGCCGATTAAGGCAATGCCCTCTGTATCCGATGTATCTGCGGCAAAGGGAGGCGGATTGCCAATCTGTGTCACCCCTGTAAAAGCAACTCCTCCTACTGGTGTCAAGATACCCGAACTCACATTAGGTATAGTGAGGGTGTAAAAGCGAGACGGGTCGGGACTGCCACCAGGAATATTGCGGCCGTCGGAGATAGCGTAGTAAGTGTTGTTGCCCGCGTAGGTGACGCCCGACAGTCCACCTACCTGGGTTGTTGGTGTTCCAAAAGTTGTACTTGCCGGAAATCCTGCTTGTCCCAAAAATTGCAAACCAAACACAAATTGGTAAGCGGCCATTGTCGCTTGGTCGATCGCCAACTCCGACTCCACCCACCCAGTTGTATAATCTAGTTCCCAGTCTCCGCCCTTAGCTGCGCTTCCCACAGGCGTGCTGGAAGCAGCAATTTTTGCCTTTGTTAGCTGACTGATTTGCCGCACGAAGTTAGCGCCCGCATCATCCGCCGCCACATCGCACCCGTACAGCAAAATCTCCGCACTCTCTGCCAGCGATCGCGACCATTGCTGCAATTTTTGACTATAAAAGTTTAAATTTGTCAAGTTTAGGTCGATCGCGCCTAGCTGCAAACTAGCCGATCGACCGTGGGAGATAATATGAATGCTGTTAATATTGCGGCGACTCCCTAGCACTTCCGTAATTTGTGCTACTCCATCCCGCGCTGCATCGATGATAATTACTTCTATTCCGGCTGCGATACCGTTGCAAAGATTTTGGATATCGGGGAGGGCAGAGTCGAAAAAGGCGATCGAACCCATAACAGAATTGATAAAATTTGGCACAAAACACCTCTGGTTGGATGACCTTACGGAAATTAATATGTATGAAATTTAGCAAAGTTTAATATTAAATGTCATCAGTAAAATTAACGAGCAATAGGGTTTGTAGTGAGGACTTCAGTCCTTTCTTTGATGCGGACTCGCATTCCTCACGATCGAACCTGTACTTCAGTCCTTTCTTTGATGCGGACTTGCATTCCTCACGATCAAACCTGTGCTTCAGTCCTTTCTTTGATGCGGACTTGCATTCCTCACGATCAAACCTGTTGAAGGTTCGATCGCCAAAAGTTCTTCTGCTACCAATCCTTTCTGAATAGCGAACACTGCTGCTTGAGTGCGATCGCGCACTTCTAACTTTTGCAAAATCGCGTGGACGTGCACCCGCACAGTCCCCGGAGCGATGTACAATATTTGTGCAATCTCCTGATTGCTTTTCCCGCCCGCAACTAAGGCTAATATTTCCTGTTCCCTCGGAGTCAGCGGATTGTCTAAAACTTCCCATTTACTCGCGCTTTTGACAGGTTCGGGATTGCTAAAAACCGCCCGAATTTCCGCAGTTGCAGCTTTGTCCCACCAAGAAGCACCCGCCGCTACCGATCGAATTGCCAAAACCAAAGTTTCTGCGGCAATTCCCTTGAGACAATATCCTTGGGCTCCCGCAGCAATCAACCTTTCAATTAAGGTTTTTTGGGCGTGAGATGTTAAAATCAAAACTGGAATTTCTGGATGTCTCTGTTTAATTTGGCGACAGGCTTCAATGCCACCAATTCCCGGCAAACCGACATCGAGAACCACCACATCCGGCAAGTGTTCCTGAGTCAATTCTACCGCCGTTTCTCCATCTTCTGCCTCGGCAATTACTTGCAAGGAACTTTCTTGCTGCAATCTGGTTTGCAGTCCCAACCGAAATAGTTCGTCGTCTTCAACTAAGAGAATTCGCAAGGGAGAATTAGGTTTCATTGGCAGAGATAGCTGGTAGTCGGAATCCAAACAAAGCACCTAAAGGCAATTTGTTTTCTGCCCAAATTATACCGCCGTGGGCGTCAATAATTTGGCGAGATAAGTATAACCCCAATCCCGATCCTTTGGCTTGCCGATCGCCATTTCCTTGATAAAAACGCTCGAACAAGTGGGGCAGCTCATCGCTAGTAATTCCCAACCCGCTATCGATAACTTTTATCACCTGATCGGTTGTGTAAGATTCCATGACTATTTCTACTTTACCACCTCGGGGAGAATGGTTGATCGCGTTGGTTAGCAAATTAACAAAAACGCGCTGGAGTTGCACTGCATCGCCGTTTACCCACAAAGAACGGCGAAAGTCAGACTCTCCGTAACTTATACTAATATACACTCGGCGCGCTGCCGATAAATGGATCAGTGTGGCAGTTACTTCTTCTGCTAAAGCTGCTAAATTTACGGGCGCAAGTTGCAGTTTTAAACCTTCGGCATCGTTGCGGTAAACATCGAGCAGCGTTTCTACTAATTGTAGTGACATTTTTTGCGATCGCGCCATTGTTTCGAGAACTTTTTGCTGGCTGGTAGTGACTTCCCCAAAGTTTGCTCCCTGAAAAGCTTTGATTGTTTCAATTGCACCCAGCATCGGCGTTTTCAAGTCGTGACTCAAAGTAGAGACAAAATCCTCTCGGATGCTGGCTAGCTGCTGTTGGGATTGCAATTGAGCTTTCGCAAGTGCGATCGCCTCTTGATACTGCTGGTTGCGATCGCTCAAATATCCCGTGACTCCCAAAGCCATAACTGCGATCGTTCGATTTGCAACAGTCGCCAGGGCGATCGTTTCTCCGTAAGGAACAAACAAGTTCAACAGCGTCAATGCTGCTGCTAACAGCGTAATTTGCAACTTTCCCAACCGACTCAGCCGCGAATTTGCCAGTAAAATCGGCCCCGTGTACAAGTATCCAAACAGATACTGCGACGGCGTAGCAAATTCGAGTGCTGCGACAATCGCGAATAAAAAGGCGATCGACCACCTTCCGCGCAAATACTTTTCTTGAACTACCAGAATATTGGGAATTTTCACTAAGCTTTCAAACATCTCTAGTTAATCCATTTTAAGCTTTTCATTCAGTTGACAGTTGACAGTTGACAGTTGACAGCGTTAATCAGTTGACAGTTGACAGCGTTAATCAGTTGACAGTTGACAGTTGACAGTTGACAGTTGACAGTTGACAGTTGACAGTTGACAGTTGACAGTTGACAGTTGACAGCGTTAATCAGTTGAGAGCAACTTCTATCTGGAAATCCGAAGATTGGTGTAATAAATCGTCTGATTTGAATTTTCCTTACAAGGGAGAAGCTTTCAACCAATTATTTGCGATCGAACATTAACTATATTTTCGCTAAAAAAAACAGCGTTTATACAGCATCTATACCTGCAAGTATAGATTTAAAAAATTGGCTAAACATTCGCCTATCAGTAAAAGTATAGGTAAAAAAAGCAGAATTAATAAACAGTAATTTATACCTTAAGACAGATTATCAACAACCCCAAACCTCAGTAAAGTAATCGCTAAACGAGGAATTTTTAACTCAGTTATGTTACAAGGCTTAATTCAAATTGCATTAACCCTAATCATTTTAATTGCGATCGCGCCCGTGTTCGGCAAATACATGGCGCGGGTCTACATGGGAGAACGAACAATTCTCGACCCCGCGATCAAACCAGTCGAACAACTCATCTATAAAGCCAGCAATATTCGGTCTGTAGATTCCATGACAGGCTGGCAGTATGCCCGATCGCTATTATACAGCAATGCAGCAATGGGCATATTTGTATTCTTAGTTTTCATGCTTCAGGGACTGCTGCCTTTAAATCCCACCAGCCTCAGCGCACCAACCTGGGATACCGCGCTGCATACAACTATTTCATTCCTCACAAATACCGACCAACAGCATTACTCAGGCGAGACAACATTCAGTTATTTGTCCCAGTTAACTCTGGGTTTTTTAATGTTCACCTCAGCAGCCACTGGTTTAGCAGTAGGGATTGCCTTTATTCGGGGACTGACAGGTCGCCCCCTCGGTAACTTTTATATCGATTTAATTCAATCAATCACGCGGATTCTGCTGCCTCTTTCTTTGATAATTGGCTTGTTTCTGCTAATTTCTGGAGTGCCGGAAACTCTCGCAGGCCCAGCAGTTGCCCGTACCTTAGAAGGCGGCATCCAAGTAATTGCTCGCGGCCCAGTCGCTCACTTTGAAAGCATCAAACAACTGGGAGAAAACGGCGGGGGATTTTTTGCCATTAACTCGGCTCACCCTTTTGAAAATCCCAACCCTTTTAGTAACCTGCTGGAAACACTAGCAATGGTTTCTATACCAGCAGCACTCATTCACACCTACGGCAGATTTGCTAACAACAAAAAGCAGGGATGGCTGATTTTTGGGATGGTGTTTGCCATTTATGTAATCTTGATTAGCATTGCAGCAGTTGGCGAATATCAAGGCAATCCCCAAATTAATAGTTTGCTCGGTTCCGTGCAACCAAACTTAGAAGGGAAAGAAGTTAGATTCGGTTGGGCAGAAACTGTACTTTGGGCTGTCACTACGACTGGGACAATGTGCGGGGCTGTCAACGGAATGCACGATTCTTTAATGCCGCCAGGGGGTTTTGCTACTTTGTTTAACTTGTTTATCCAAATTGTTTGGGGCGGACAGGGAACAGGAACGGCTTACTTATTTATTTACCTAATTTTGAGCGTGTTTCTCACCGGATTGATGGTGGGGAGAACGCCGGAATTTTTGGGACGAAAAATTGAAAAGCGGGAAATTGTTTTAGCTAGCGTTGTTTTGTTGATTCACCCGATCGCAGTTTTAATCCCCGGCGCCATTACCCTCGCCTTTCCCGACAGCTTGAGCGGCATCAGCAACCCAGGATTTCACGGCATTTCGCAGGTGATGTACGAATACGCTTCAGCGGCGGCTAATAACGGTTCTGGCTTTGAAGGATTGGGCGATTCTCAACCCGCGCCGACAGGACTTTGGTGGAATTTAAGCACTTGTTTTAGCTTGCTGATGGGGCGCTACGTTCCAATTATTGCGCTGCTGCTGCTAGCTGACAGCATGACGAACAAACAACTGGTTCCCGAAACAACCGGCACTCTCAGAACAGATTCCGTTTTATTTACCAGCGTCACCGCAGGAGTAATCATCATTCTCGGCGCGCTGACATTTTTCCCAGTGCTGGCTTTGGGGCCAATTGCTGAAGGATACCAAATCAGCAGCGGCAAGTTGGAACCAGCAGGGATAACCGCACCCACAACACCTTTAGCAACACCAACTCCTCCACCTCAGTAACAAAAAATCATCAACCTCACCCTTCTCTTTCTCTGCGTTCTCTGTGTCAATACTTCGGACAGTTTTAGATCTAATCGAGTATCTCAAACCCTTGATGGCTATAGGGATGAGTATTTTTTCAATCTTTAAGTCTAGCCCGGAGTTTCAAAAAAACATTAAAAATGCCAGGGCTTACGCTGTAACGCTTACAGAGTCGTTCAAAAAATGTCCGAAGTATTGCTGTGTACTCTGCGGTTCATTAAAAAATCCAAATCATGGCTTCTTCCAATACCCCGGACTCTCAAAAAACTCCCCGCTCAAGAGGCTCTCGCGAGTCTCGCAAACACACCCCAAAAGCAAATAACAAAGGTCTTTATCAAAGAGCTTTTAAAGAAGCTTTTGTCAAACTTGACCCGCGGGTGATGCTAAAAAATCCCGTGATGTTTGTGGTGTGGGTTGGCACAATTGTCACTGCACTTTTGACCGTCGATCCGACGCTGTTCGGCCCGGTTCCCGGCAACAATCAAGTTCTGTTTAACGGCCTTGTAACGTTCATTTTGTTCTTTACTTTGGTATTTGCTAATTTTGCAGAAGCGGTAGCGGAAGGCCGCGGGAAAGCGCAAGCGGATGCACTGCGATCGACAAAAGCAGATACCACAGCCCGCAAACTCTTACCAGACGGTTCAATTCAAGAAGTTAGTTCGACATCTCTCCGACGCGGCGACCAAATTAAAGCGATCGCAGGCGATGTCATTCCTTCCGACGGCGAAGTGATCGCAGGTGTCGCATCCGTAGACGAATCGGCGATTACCGGGGAATCGGCGCCGGTACTGAAAGAACCGGGTTCCGACATCGCCAGTTCCGTCACTGGCGGTACGCGCATCCTTTCTGACGAGTTGACGCTGCGGGTGATGGCAGACCCCGGTAAGGGATTTTTGGACAGGATGATCGCGCTGGTGGAGGGCGCTGAACGCTCGAAAACGCCGAACGAGATCGCGCTGACGGTGCTGCTGGCGGTGCTGACTCTGGTGTTTTTGATTGTGGTATCGACGATTCCGCCCGTGGGCAATTATGTCAAAACTCCTGTGGGTGTGGTGACGCTGATTTCGCTGTTGGTGGCGCTGATTCCGACAACGATCGGCGGTTTGTTAAGTGCGATCGGCATTGCGGGGATGGATCGCGTCGCTCAATTTAACGTGATAGCGACCTCTGGGCGCGCCGTGGAGGCTTGCGGCGACGTGAATACGCTGATTTTGGACAAAACCGGGACGATCACGCTGGGCAACCGTTTAGCCGAGGAATTCATTCCGGTAAACGGTCACTCGCTGCAAGAAGTCGCGCAGGTAGCACTGACTGCGAGCGTTTTTGACGATACTCCCGAGGGAAAGTCGATCGTCCGTTTAGCTCAAAATCTGGGCGCAGCCGTGGATTTCGATCGCACTAACTCCCGAGGATCTGAAGGCATTGATTTTTCCGCAAAAACGCGGATGTCGGGCACGGATTTGGCTGATGGTACCGAGGCGCGCAAGGGCGCGGTGGATGCGGTGAAGGGTTTTGTGCGATCGCGCGGCGGCAATTTCGGCCCGGATCTCGATGAAGCTTACGAGCGAGTTTCCCGGCTTGGAGGCACACCGTTAGGCGTTTGTAAAGGTAACGACACCTACGGAATTATCTATTTGAAAGATGTGATTAAACCCGGAATTCGCGATCGGTTTGACCAACTGCGAAAAATGGGAATTCGCACCATCATGCTCACCGGAGATAACAGAATTACAGCATCAGTAATTGCCGACGAAGCCGGAGTTGACGACTTCATCGCCGAAGCAACTCCCGAAGACAAAATCGAAGTAATTCGCAAGCAACAAGCCGAGGGCAAATTAGTAGCAATGACGGGAGACGGAACCAACGACGCACCCGCCCTAGCCCAAGCAAACGTAGGTTTGGCGATGAATTCTGGAACCCAAGCAGCCAAGGAAGCTGCGAACATGGTGGACTTAGATTCTGACCCCACAAAACTAATTGATTTAGTGACAATTGGCAAACAGTTGCTAATTACTCGCGGCGCACTGACTACGTTTTCCCTAGCCAACGATATCGCCAAATATTTTGCAATTATTCCCGCAATGTTTGCCCCCGTCGGCGCATTAAACGTGATGGGTTTAGCCAGCGGTCAATCTGCGGTTTTGTCCGCATTAGTTTACAATGCTTTGATTATTCCCGCTTTGATTCCCCTGGCACTAACTGGGGTTAAATTTCGACCACTAAGTGCCAATCAACTGTTGCAGCGGAACATTTTAATTTACGGATTGGGCGGAGCAGTTGCGCCGTTTATCGCCATCAAAATTATTGATGTTTTCATTACTGCGATCGGGTTAGCATAAAGAAGTTCGGCAACGGACTTTGTAGCGGATGTAGCGGATGACTCTTCCGGGCTCTGCCTGGGAACACATATCCAGAGGATCTGCCTCGATTTTTACACAAAAATCATCCAATACAAACACAGATATTTAGTTCCAAAAAAAGGAGAATTTATGAAACGGAACGATTTGCTGAACGATGTTTTGCCGAGGGATTTTCAAGAAACCGTTGAGTTAGGACAAATGCTGTGGCAGCGCCACCCAATCCCGGTGCAGTTATTTCTAGTAATGTGCTTTAACTTGATAATTGCACCTGCGGTTTATGCGGCTGCGGATGAAGGTTTGACCAAAAAAGCGGCGTGGGGTTTAAGTCTTTTGGGTTTAGTAATTATCGGGCTAGCAGTTTATTTGTTTGTCGTGATTTTTCAGCCGGAAAGATTCTAGGCAAATATTTGCATTGTCCATCTTAGAAACCTAGTTTTTTATCGAATCTGCCAGCCAAACCAAATATTTTCGCAAAAACCCGGTTTCTGGCATCCAGTTTTTCATGACATCCATTACATCCCGCACATTGCTCGTTGCCGAACTTCCTTCTTCCTTCATTCATTGAGGTCATTTATGAGAGAATTAATCAGAGCTATTCGTGTTACTTTAGTTTTGTGGGGAATCACAGCGATTATTTATCCATTAATACTGCTAGCAATCGGTCAACTTGCTTTCAACTCCCAGGCAAACGGCAGTTTAATTACCAACCAAGGAGTGGTAGTCGGTTCCTCATTAATCGGTCAGTCTTTCGGCTCGGATAAATATTTTTGGGGTCGCCCCAGCACCACAAATTACAGCAGCTTTGTGCCAATAGATTACGACCCCACAAAGGCAGAAAACTTAAGTCAGAGAACGGGCGTTTCCGGAGCGAGCAACCTGGCTCCCAGCAACTCCGATCTGCTGAAGCGAGGTAATGAAAAAGATGGTTTTCAGGGCGTGGAAGTTGAGTTGGCTCGCCTAAATTTATCTGGTATCAAACCGACAGCAGATTTAGTCTATACTTCCGGTTCTAGCCTTGACCCGCACATTAGCGTAGAATCAGCTAGGGCGCAAATTGAACGGGTAGCAAAAGTGCGATCGCTCAATGTCAATCAAATCGAAATGTTAGTAGCCCAGAATACAGACGGCAGATTTCTGGGAATTTTTGGCGAACCGGGAGTTAACGTCCTCAAACTAAATTTGGCTCTCGACGGTTTATAATACTCAGTGGTCAGTAGTCAGTAGTCAGTATTCAGTTGTTATTAGTCATTGGTTATTGGTTATTGGTCAACTGTCAACTGTCAACTGTCAACTGTCAACTGTCAACTGATTAACGCTGCCAACTGTCAACTGTCAACTGCTAACTGCCAACTGCTATGATTCACTCTAGCGAACTCAGCAACCATTCCGACCCTATTTACGCCCAACCGAATCGCGCTTACGATCGCCCTCACCGCCGGGGAAAGCACAAAATCTTTATCGGAATGGCCCCCGGTGTCGGCAAAACTTTCCGAATGCTGGAAGAAGGGCACAGACTCAAATCTGAAGGTATTGATGTCGCCGTTGGACTGTTAGAAACCCACGGGCGGAAAGAAACCGCAGCCAAAGGCGAGGGACTGGAAATAATCCCGCGAAAACAAATGTTGCGCGGCGAAAAAATGCTGACCGAAATGGATACCGAGGCAGTGATAGCACGCCGCCCTCAACTAGCATTGGTAGACGAACTGGCTCATACAAATATTCCCGGTTCTCTGCGAGAAAAGCGATATCAAGATGTCGAAGAAATTCTGAAAGCAGGGATAGATGTTTTCTCCACCCTCAACATTCAACACATAGAAAGTCTCAACGATTTAGTAGCGAGAATTACGGGAGTTGTAGTGCGAGAGCGAGTGCCCGATCGCATTCTAGAAGAAGCTGACGAAATAGTCGTTATTGATGTCACGCCCGAAACCTTAGAAGAACGATTGCGAGAAGGCAAAATCTACGCTCCTGAAAAAATAGAACAATCTTTAAAAAACTTTTTCCAGCGCCGTCATTTAATTGCATTGCGAGAACTGGCGCTGCGGGAGGTAGCAGATAGTGTTGAAGACGATGCAGCAACTTTAAAAGGTCAATCTTGCAACATTCACGAACGAGTTTTAGTATGCGTATCGACTTTTCCCAATTCCTTGCAACTGCTGCGGCGAGGCGGGAGGATTTCTAACTACATGAATGCTCCTTTTTATGCTTTGTTTGTCGATAACCCCGATCGATTTTTAACCAAAGCCGAAAGCTTGCACGTTGAAACTTGCCAGAAGCTTTGCCAAGAATTTAACGGCCAATTTCTGCGGGTGGAAAGTCCGAATATCGCACAAGCAATTTCTGAGGTAGCTAAACATTATCGGATTACTCAAATTGTGATCGGTGAAAGCCAGCAATCACGCTGGAAATTGCTGTTTCGGGGTTCTTTGACTCAACAGTTAGTGCGATCGCTCAAACACGTAGATTTGCACATCATCGCTACCGAAAAAAGTCATTAGTCATCAGTGATTAGTCATCAGTCAATAGTCAGTTGCTACAAATAACAAATAACAGATATAGCAATCCTAAATGATTCATGAGGATTTGTAGGGGTAGTGGATGGTGCGTGCCTACCCTCCTATCTATCGGGCAACCACGGGGGGATTGCCCCTACAAGAATTATGTAAATGATTTAGGATTGCTATAACAGATAACAAATAACAGATAGATATAACTTTCGGAGGATAGCAGGCTCTAGCTTTCGGCGGATGTACCAGAAGCTTCGATCTGTCAAGATTGCACTTGTTAAAGCTGATTAAAAGTGCGATCGCTATGGTAGATCATTACATTCTAAATTTGCTAGTGATTGGCATCCTCCTGCTGACTGTCACCTTGGGCTCGGGATGGATTTCGCGATTGCCGGTATCTTATGCCTTAATTTATCTAATTGTCGGTATCGGATTGGGGCCCTACGGCGTCAAGCTGGTTGAATTGCGCCCCGAAGCTCAATTTTTAGAAAGACTCACAGAATTTGTAGTTATTGTTTCTCTGTTTAGTTGCGGCTTAAAAATGAATCGCCCGCTGCAACTTTGGGCTTGGAATTCCACAGCGCGGCTGCTTGGTTTTTTAATGCCAATTTCGATTTTTGCTGTTGCTGCGATCGCTCATTGGTTTGTCAAATTAGATTGGGGCCCAGCAATTTTACTAGGAGCAATTCTGGCACCCACAGATCCAGTTTTAGCCTCAGAAGTTCAGTTAGCGGATATAGACGATCGCGATGAATTGCGTTTTGGCTTAACATCGGAAGGTGGTTTGAACGATGCTTTAGCTTTTCCCTTTGTTTATTTCGGCATTTATGCGCTAAAAGATGGTAATTTGCCGAACTGGTTTTCGCAGTGGGTAGCAGTTGACTTGCTTTGGGCAACCGCCGCAGGTATCGTGATGGGGATTTTAGTAGCTAAAGCCGTCACCTGGATCGATCGCCGATTGCAACGCTACAGGCCCGCCGATGAACTAATGGAAGATTTCATCGCCCTCAGCACAATTCTGCTCACATATTCCCTGACAGAAGTAGTCAACGGCTACGGATTCCTCGCAGTTTTTGTAGCAGGAATTGTAGTGCAGCGCAGTTACCGCGACCCCGAAAAACCGCTTTCCCAACTGCACTTTACCGAGCGCATAGAAAAGTTAATGGAAGTAGGAACAATTTTAATATTGGGTTCCATGTTGCGCCTAGAAGCTCTCGTTGCACATGGAAGCTACGCCCTTTTAATAGCTGGATTGTTAATCTTTTTGATTCGGCCTGTGGGAGCTTGGATCAGTACGATCGGGAGTCGCTTGCATCCCGCCAGCCGCTGGCTCTGCGGTTGGTTCGGCATTCGCGGCGTCGGTTCAATCTATTATCTTACCTATGCTTTCGGTCACGGCTTGAAAGGCGAAATCGGCGAGAAAATTGCCTGGATTACTTTTACTACGATCGTAATTTCTGTGATTGTGCACGGCATTAGCGCCACCCCGTTAATGAACTGGTACGAGCGCCGAATTAAACCTAAAGTCCCCGACTTAATTTAATTCACAGGACTAACACACAAAGCAGATAAAATAGGTTCGTAGTGAGGACTTCAGTCCTCAGGAATCAGGACTAAAGTCCTCACTACAAACCAGCAATAGGTTCGTAGTGAGGACTTCAGTCCTCAGAAATCAGGACTAAAGTCCTCACTACGAACCAGTTTTATTAGTCGAAGTCCTAACCAACTAATTTTCTCTGTATTCTCGGAGAAACTAAGCGGAGCATCATTGCTGCAATTAGCAACCCTGTCAAAGGTAAATATACGATCGCCGATTTAACAATCTTGATCCCAAATTCAAAGGTAAAAGCCAGCCAGAAATAGTGCATTCCAGCATTGTGCAGAATCTTCCAGGCCCGTTGACCGATCCATTTTGCCGATCGCTCAAAAGATGTTACAGTCATTGCAAACAGGAACACATAGCCCAAGATCCCCAGAGGGTCAAACCCGGGCGACGCGCCATTCGTTGCCCACCACAAGCCAGTCCAGGCGATCGCGTGATACGTATGCGACACAGCCATCGACAAGCCGAAATAGCGGCGATTTTTTAACAGCCACTGTGTAAATATATTTGGCCACAGCCTGCGAAGTGACGAAGCCACAAAAGCACATAGAAATAAGATACACGAAGTACGAGCAGTTGCTCGAATCGCCAACCGCATCGCTGTCTCATCAACACCGTAAATCAGCCAAATCACAGCAAGCATAATCCCAATTGTCAGCGCAGACAAACCAACAATACTCCATCTTTCAACAGCAAATTTACGATCTTTCATCCGTGGTGAATCCTTACAATAAATTCTCAGATCCTGTCCAATCGAACACCATGAAAAAATAGGTTCGTAGTGAGGACTTTAGTCCGCATCCAAGAAAGGACTAAAGTCCTCACTACGAACCTTATGATTGCCGGCAATTAACAGGACAAAATTTCAGTGCATACTAAATTTAGCGATCGCCCGTGGCCGCTGTCTTGCCCAATCTTCCCAAAAATGTCCTAATCTTCCCAAGCTTCAAAGCCCAGCTCTATAAGCCTTTGGAGTAGTTTTAACCTGTTGGCGAAACACTCTGGTAAAATGACTTTGACTTTGAAATCCGACTTGGTGGCAGATTTCTACAAGTGTCAACTCCCGCAGCCGCAGCAACTGCTTCGCTCTCTCTATGCGGCATTTCATCACATATTGATGCGGTGTAATTTTTGTAGATTGCTTGAACAAACTTGCAAAATAATGCGGACTAATCTGCACGAGATTGCTCAGTTTTTCCAAACTCAAATTATCGTCTAAATGTTCGTCAATATAATTGCATACTTGCCTTAGTTGATACTTGCACAATCCGCCCGTATAGTTTTTAATCTCCTTTTGAAAGGAACAGTAGCGCCTCAGCAAATGCACAGCAAGCGCTGTCCCCATAGACTCTGCATACAGGCGACTGTCTGCGCCTCCGGCTGCTAATTCTTGCTTCAAAGCCAGCCCCATATGCTGAATTAACGGATCGCGCAGGTGCAACTGCGGCACTAACTCAAGGCGATCGGCATCCACAGAGTCAAAAGCAGCGCGCGCCAGCATTTCAGGCGCGAGAAACAGCTCAATTAATGGAACTTCGCGATCGACAAATGTTCTCGGAATAGTTTGAGTAGCAGGAATAATCGCAATATCGCCGCTGGCGTAATCTACCTCTTGCAAACTTCCATTCAACATAAAACTCGCCCGAAAATCATTTTCAGCGATGAGAATAAAGTGGTGTTCTAAATCAGTTTCCGGCATTTCGTCAGCAGGTTCTAGCTCATAAATCAGATTCAAACCATTCCATCCCAATTCAAAGCTAGAAAGGAGGTGCAAATGCGGTGCAGGTTCATTATCAGACACGGCTTTCAACAGTTGACAGTTGACAGTTGACAGTTGACAGTTTGAGAGCAAGCTCTAGCTAGAAGGAAGAGGATTGGAGTAATGAAAGGAAGAAAGAAAAATGTTTATGGCGAAGGTACGTAGTTGCGCTTAAGGGCTCTTTCCTAATATTATAAAGAGGGCTAAAGCCCAACTACGTACCTATTTCTAAGATCCTATAAAACCGCCCACCCTTTTTTAAGGGGGGATAGGGAGGATCGAATATCTAATCGTTAGACAGCCGACTGGTACTGCGTTTGACATTAAGTTAACACGCTTTGGGCAATCCTGTATCCCTACCCTAACTAAACAGGTTTAACCCCAACCAATAAAGCGAGTTCCCGCCATTTCCAATAACAGTCTACATCGTCAAAACCAATTTCTCTAAACCAGCGCAGTTGCGTTTCCACATCCAGCAATTTATTAGAAGGATCTTCGCGCTCTTTGCTAATGCCCAGTGCCTCTCGAAACTTCTCATGCAAAGCCTCTGTTGGGGACGCTACGTGCTCCAAATTGCAAAAAATGCCTCCGGGTTCCAAAAGCTCGAAAATCTCGGCGTAAAGCGAACGTTTGCGATCGTCCTCAACGTGATGGATGGCAAAACTAGAAACGATCGCATCAAACTTGCCCAAATCCGGCAGAGGTTCGTCAAAATTGTGCTCGATTACCGTGACAGTATTGTCATCAGCAAAGCGAATGCGGGCTTTTTCAAGCATAGTTGGCGAAAAGTCGATCGCCACAGATTCAACATTCGGGCGATTCCCTTCGGGATAGCTTCGCTTCACGCACTTTAGCAAACCCAACAACCGCCCGTCTCCCGTACCCAAATCCAGAATGCGCTTGACATCTTTCGGCACTTCCTCCAACAAAACCGCTTCACCTTCCGTGCGGTGAGGAATACCATCAGCCTTAGCAAGATACCACAAAGCGTGTTCCGCCGAACTCCAAAGATTAACTTGACTCATAAACTTTCAACCCTCATAAATCTCGCCATTTTTGCGAGTAAAAATCCAACCATTATCGCCCGCTTTCGCGATTAAGTCATCATCTGGGTAATTAGCTAAATCGCCAGAAGTGCGATCGCCAATTTCCAGATAAACAACATCAGCATTCGATCGGTTGACTAAATGATGCCCGTCGGCATCGCCAGCCGGAAAACCCGCCGCCATACCAGGTTGCAGCACTTCCTCACCAGCATTTGTAATCAGAGTAACTTCCCCTTCCAGAACATAGACTAACTCATCTTGACGAGAGTGCCAATGTCTCAGAGCAGAACAACTTCCCGGCGCCAACCTCACCAAATTTACCCCAAAATTCTGCAAACCCGCAGCATTACCCAAGCGTTTTTTAACTCTTCCCGCAACAGCAGATTTGAATTGCTGAGGATAATTTGAGCCTGTACTTTCTGGGACATTTTTAGGATTAACAATCATACAAGACTCCTTCTCTTCTCTTCTCTTCTTTCTCTTCCTTCGCGTTTTTCGCGCCTTCGCGGTTCCTTATTCCAAAGGTTTCAAAGTAGTAGGATTTTCCCGAACAGGCTTAACAAAACGGCTGTTAGCCCGCACAAAACAATTACCCTTATCCGTGGAAATAGGCAACCAAGGTTTACCATTAGAGTCAGCAATCATAATTTGATTGGCATTATTTCCCGTCACCGCTTGCAACCGTTCACCGCGCCGAAAAGTAGTCACCACAGGCCACTGCGAAACATTGTGTTTATTCCTCTCAAACAATTCATCTGGTGCATCAAGTCCATCTACAGAGATCGATCGAAACCTCTGGGCCATCCGACAATTTAACCCTTGAGAATCCGAGTCAACAACCACCCAATTCACCTGCCTATTTCCCCGCTGTCTCGCCAGCAGCCCCGTATAATCTCCTTGCTGATTAGCAACAGGTAAAGCCAAGGCTAAATTAGCCCCCGCTCCTAAAATCCAAGCTACTGCCAGAGAGACAATTCTAATTTCTGCTTTCATTGATACAAAAAACCATTAAATTCAGAGTAATTACAATCGTAGCAAGCTCTCCTGGCGATCGCGAAATTCCTAAATTCCTAATTGCTGAAACCGTTGCGTCCCTTTTTCTTCTGACAACAGTCAACCGTCAACTGACAACCGTCACAACCGTCAACTCTCAACAGTAAACTGTCAATTCATTAAGAATGTGTTATAAATATTGAGATTCATTAAGAAATATTGCTCAAATGCTCCTTTCCCCCTCTGGCGCCAGCAAACTCAAAGAATCCTTAAAAGAAAAAGTATTCTTCGGGAATGAGCCAACCCCGGAACTCATAGCCATCTTACTGATTTATTTCGTCCAAGGCATCCTCGGACTAGCCCGCTTAGCCGTCAGCTTCTTCCTCAAAGACGAACTCGGCATGAGTCCCGCCGAAGTCTCAGCCTTGCTGGGCGTCGTCGCCATACCTTGGATTATCAAACCTCTGTTTGGTTTCATGTCCGACGGGTTGCCCATATTCGGCTACCGCAGACGGCCTTACATCGTCCTCTCAGGGCTGTTGGGGACGGCTGCATGGGTGGGGATGGCTACAGTCGTACACACGCCCTTAGCCGCTACAGGGGCGATCGCCCTAAGTTCCGTTTCACTAGCCGTCAGCGACGTAATCGCCGACTCCCTAGTAGTAGAAAGAGCGAGAAAGGAAACAGTTAGCGACGCCGGTTCCCTGCAATCCTTATCTTGGGGGGCATCAGCCATTGGCGGACTAATTACCGCTTACCTCAGCGGTTCCCTGCTGCAACACTTCAGCACCCACACCATCTTTTTAATCACCGCATCTTTCCCGCTAATAGTATCAACCACAGCCTGGTTAATTAGCGAAGAAAAAGTCAACAAAAGAACCGACTTTGAAACAGTAAAAGACCAACTAAAACAACTGCGGCAAGCTGTTACCCAAAAAACAATTTGGTTGCCCACGGCCTTTCTATTTCTGTGGCAAGCCACACCAAGCTCCGACTCCGCCTTCTTCTTTTTCACCACCAACGAATTAGGCTTTCAACCAGAATTTCTCGGACGAGTGCGCCTCGTCACCAGCATAGCCGCCCTCGTTGGCATTTGGCTGTTTCAGCGCTACCTCAAAGCAATTCCATTTCGAGTCATTTTCGGCTGGTCAACAGTCATGGCAAGTGCCTTGGGCATGACTGCATTATTATTAGTAACTCATGCCAACCGAGCATTAGGAATTGACGACCAATGGTTCAGCATCGGAGACAGCCTGATCCTGACAGTAATCGGACAAATTGCTTATATGCCCGTGCTGGTACTATCAGCGCGGTTGTGTCCTCCCGGCGTCGAAGCAACCTTATTTGCAGTGCTGATGTCTGTCACCAATTTAGCAGGAATTATTTCCTACGAAGGCGGTGCAATTTTGACACACTGGCTCGGAATTACCGATCGCAATTTCGACAACCTCTGGCTGCTAGTAGTGATCGCCAACCTCTCCACACTGCTACCCCTTCCCTTCTTAAACTGGCTCCCAGCAGAAAGTACAGAAAGCGGAGATCCAAACTACCAACAATCTCTCCCAGTATTAGAACCAGAACTGGGCTGTACAAAACCGGGCGGACAACATTTCATGCCCGAATACTTTCCCGACTTAGTGCCAACAGTAATCTCCGAAAACCTCACCGCAGATAGCAAATGAAGGAAGTTCTGCAACAGATAAATTGAACAGTGTTTTCAACTCTGTGACACTCTCACTTTTACCCTCTCTGCGTCCTCTGCGCTCTCTGCGGTTAAACAAATAAAAGCTGATGCCACCAATGCAAAAACTACAAATTCCCCAACCTCAAACAGTAGCCCCAAAGCTATCATAGGATTAAATTGAACAGTGTTTTCAATTCTGTGAATCTCTCACTCTTTCCCTCTCTGCGTCCTCTGCGCCCTCTGCGGTTAAACAAATAAAAGCTGATGCCACCAATGCAAAAACTACAAATTCCCCAACCTCAAACAGTAGCTCAAAACCTATCATACGATCGCAAAGACTGGCAGCGCGGCTACGAATCCCAACCCAACGAAGCCGACTACTGGATTGACAACATCGAAGGCGAGATCCCAGAAGGCTTACAAGGCACATTCTTTCGCAACGGGCCCGGATTGTTGGATGTCAACGGATCGCGCATCCACCACCCCTTTGACGGCGATGGCATGGTTTGTGCGATCGCAATTTCCCAAAAACGCGCCCACTTCCGCAACCGATTCGTGCACACCGAAGGCTATCTCGCCGAACAAAAATCAGGAAAAATCCTGCACCGAGGCGTATTCGGCACACAGAAACCCGGAGGCTGGTTAGCCAACATCTTTGATGTCAAAATCAAAAACATTGCCAACACAAACATCATTTATTGGGGCGAAAAACTGCTAGCACTCTGGGAAGCAGCACAGCCCTACAGACTCGACCCCCGCAGCCTAGAAACCCTCGGATTAGACACCCTAGATGGGATTTTACAACCCGGTGAAGCCTTCGCCGCCCACCCCAGAATTGAAAAAGGGAAAAATGGTAAAGGAGACACATTAGTCAACTTTTCCGTCAAGCCCGGTTTGTCAAGTACAATCACGATTTACGAACTCGACGAAAGCGGCAAACTTTTACAAAAACACGCCCACGAAATCCCGGGTTTTGCCTTCCTGCACGACATGGTAATTACCGAGAATTACTGCATATTCTTCCAAAATCCTGTCAGCTTCAACCCCCTACTTTTCCTATTAGGATTTCGGAGTGCAGCGCAGTGCATTCAATTTTCGCCAAACAAGCCCACCCAAGCAATTTTAATTCCGCGCAACGGCACTGACGAGGTGAAGATATTAGAAACAGAACCTTGTTTTGTGTTCCACCACTGCAACGCCTGGGAAGAAAACGGCGAAGTTTTTGTAGATTCAGTTTGCTACGAATCATTTCCAACAGTAGAACATGACGGCGATTTTCTGGAGATTGATTTTAACAGCATTCCAGCGGGCGAGTTGTGGCGGTTCAAGCTAAATCTGCAAGACAAAACCGTGCAGCATCAAATTGTGGAAACTCGGTGTTGCGAGTTTCCGACTCTGCATCCGAATAATGTCGGACAACCTTACCGATATCTTTATATCGGCGCGGCTGACTCTCCCACTGGGAATGCTCCTTTGCAAGCTATTCTTAAAATAGATTTCCACACGGGTGAGAGGCAAGTTTGGAGTGTGGCGCCGCGCGGCTTTGCGGGGGAACCGGTGTTTGTTCCCCGTCCCGATGCTGTGGCTGAGGATGACGGTTGGCTGCTCGTTTTGATGTATGATGCGGCTAATCATCGATCGACCTTAGCGATTCTAGATGCCCGCGACATCACCAAAGGCCCCCTAGCGCGCCTGCATTTAAAACAGCACATCCCCTACGGTTTGCACGGCAGTTTTACACCAAACGTACTGCTTCCCGATAACTAAGATAAAATTGGTTTGTAGTGAGGACTTTAGTCCTCTGACGGATGCGGACTAAAGTCCGAACGATCGAACCTTTTACGGATGCAGTTTTACACCAAACGTATTGCTTCCTGAAAACTAAGATAAAATTGGTTTGTAGTGAGGACTTTAGTCCTCTGACGGATGCGGACTAAAGTCCTCACTACGAACCTTTTGTATTGCGGGGAATGGTAACAACAATTCAAGATATAAAATATCCATAATTAATGCCAACAGTCAACAAATTTAATCTCAAAAAAATACTTATTTTAATTTGCAGCCTAGCCGTAAGTTTTGCAATTATCTTATCTATTTACTCTCACAATGCTAATGCCCAAGAGCCTTACAGCCCCTCTCCAGATACCGCTGTAGCCCCCAAAGGCTTGGTTGAGGTCAAAATGACCGTAATTGGCGTAGACCCGATTAAAAACGAATTAGAAACCCGCTTGCAGTTCGAGCTTAAAGGTATTTATAAAAAAGGGCCTACTTACCCGGCTCAAGATTTATTAATGACAGTTAACGGTGCCAATATCGAGGATTCGGAAATTAGCTTTAAAGAAGGCAAACCGATGATTGTCCCAGCATTAAAGTTTAACTTAGTCAAGGGAAAAATCAACAATTATCCATTTGACACGCACATTGCTAAAGTAGCTATTTCAATTGACCCGCTGGCTTCAATTGGCAAACAGTTTGCTCCCTTCCAACTAAATCCTGTGCCGCTGGAATTTAAGTTTAATGCTGATGTTCCCGGCTTCGATATCAGTTATAAGCCAATGGAAGAGAATTCATCTATCTTTATTTATATCGATATTTCTGCCACGCGATCGCTCCCGGTAAAATTTTTTGCCATAGTGATTATTGTGATTATGTGGGTGCTGTCAATCATGGCGCTGTTGCTAGCATTAAAGGTGATGAAATCGGGGAAGTTACCGGAAGTCGGAATGTTGAGTTGGACTGGTGTGATGTTGTTTGCTTTTCCCGGTATTCGCAACTCTCAACCGGGAGTTCCGCCAGTGGGAACTGCTAGCGATTTCCTATCGTTTTTTTGGACGGAAATGATCGTTGTGGTAGCGTTGGTGATTATCGGTAGCTGTTGGTTGAAGCGCTATCATCCGCCCATTGAGTGATAACGGGAATTGGGCATAGGGCATAGGGCATGGGGCATAGGGCATAGGGCATGGGGGATTGGGAATCAATAAAAGTCTGTCTTGAACGGGAGCATCTCAGTTTTGCATTTGTAGTGCTGTCCTGCTCGCGTGCTTTATAAAGCACGCGAGCGAGACGCTCGCACTCAAAGAAAAAATGCTTTTTACCAAAATGAGATGCTCCCGTCTTGAACAGGCATAATCCCTGCTGCACAATAATTTTTGGATAAGTCTAACAACTAACAACTAACAACTAACAACTAACAACTAACAACTGTCAATTTTTTACCTGCAAATTTTCAATATCCTTAGCGGGTACTCCCAAACCGCGCAAGATAGTAAAAGCAATGATTCGATATCCCGACGGATTCGGGTGAACTCCATCGGCTGCTAACAAATTTAGAGTCTTTCCCGCGTGTTTTTGATAGGTGCCGATCACTTCCCGAAAAGGCGCATTCAAATCGATAAATAAACACTGGTTTTGCTTGGCAATTTCTCGCATCGCGGCAACATATTCTTGCAACCTGCGATTTTCCGGGCTGTCGAGAATCTCGCGAATCGGAGTAGGAGAAAGCAGCACGACTCGAATTCCAGCGGCTTTTGCTGCTAGCACCATTTGAGTTATTTTGTTTGTATATTCTACCAGCGATAATCCTGCTGCTAGGTTGCCTTGCGGATGAAATTGCAGGTTTTGGAAGTCGAAGAAAGCGTGCCAAACGTCGTTGACTCCGGCGTTGATGGTGACTAAATCTGGCTTTTTGTCGATCGCATCTTTTTGAAAGCGCGCCTGCATATCACTCGCCTTGTTACCGGAGATTCCCGCGTTGACGATCTCGATTTTGCGATCGGGATACAGGGCATTTAGATAGCGTTGCAGCAGCCAAACGTAACCTCCGGGGTATTTCGCGGCTTCGGTGATGCTGTCCCCCACAGTCACAATTCTGCGTTTCCCGGCGAGCACGTTTTGGATTTCTGGCGGCGGCGATGCTTGGGATGCAGGTTCTTTAAACACGGGAATCAAGGAGTGAGGAATGTTGAACGCGATAACAGCAGCCATTACGGCGAGGACAAGTCTGATTAACACTTGCTTCAGCGGGGATTTGGGACGGGGCGATCGCACATTTGGAGACATTACACAGTTTTTGACGAAAAGTTTAAGTTTTGAGCTTGGGATTTCCGAGCAAGAGTTTCAGTAATTAAGAATATCCTAACAGTCTTGGCAGTTGCTATATAATTATATTAAGGGCTTTTTAGACACTCCTGATGTGAACGCGCGGGGCTTCCACGAATGGATCTGTAAGTCTGTAAAGTTTCAAATTAAATTGATGGTTGAGGAAATCCTATGCTGAAGTTACAATAGTTATTAAAGTCCAAGGGCGAGGATATCCTGGCGGTGGCGCTGCGACATCAGGCGTTTAATGTATGGGTGTTTGGTTCGGTGGCGCGGGGTGTTGTCGATGAGAGTAGTGATATTGACCTTTTGGTGGATTATAACGGAATAAGGATTAAGCCGTTTGATTAAGGATTCGGTTTTGGCGGAGGCGAAATATTTCGTTGATTTTAGTTGAAAGGAGGCTGTATGATGACTGTACAAGAAATTATTGCTCAGGTCGAAAGTTTATCCATAGAAGATCAGGATCAGTTGTTTGAGTTAATCCGCAAGCGACGGATTGAAAATCGGAGGGATGAAATTTTGGCTAATGCTCAGGAAGTGATGGAAGCTTTTAAGAATGGGACAGCAAAGAGAGGAAGTGTTGATGATTTGATCGCAGATTTACTAGGAGATGATGATGGAAGTTGTCTGGAGTAGTGGATTTAATCGATCTTTTAGGAAGATCGTAAAGAAAAATCCACAATTAAAGGATCAAATTACTAAAGTGTTAAAGCTACTGGCAGATGATCCATTTACGCCATCTTTGAACTCTCACAAGTTAGGAGGGGACTTAGCCGGATTATGGTCTTGTTCTGTTGCATATGATTGCAGAATAATTTTTAATTTCTCTGAAGATGAGGAATTGTTAGAAATGGTGATTCTCTTAGTTGATATTGGAAGCCATGATGAGGTTTATTAATATGTAGCTGCGCCTTGACCTTATGCCCTACGGCTTCAAGCCCCTTGATTTCGATTACGATAGAAATAGGACTTACCCATTTCAAAGTAATTCTTTTTTTGGCCTATGAGTTCCGACCTAGTTCCCCTCCTACCCAAAGTATCACTCGAACGCCGCGCCGGTGCCTTCTGCATCGACGCGATCGCGGTTTGGATACCCAGTTTGCTTCTCGGTACAAATCCGATCGCCCAAACGATCCTTTTTGTCCTGCTGTGGATGATAATGCGCGTAGCTATCGTCAGGAAAAACCAAGGTCAAAGTCTCGGGCGCTGGGCCCTGGACATGAAAATTTTCGATCCCAGATTCCAACGGACTCCCGGAGTGCAAGAATTGTGCAAGCGCGAGGCATTGCTGGGCTTTTGCGCCGCCCTAGCCTTCGCAGGTGTGGCTGGACTCACCTCCACCAACGCGGGCGTCTTGCTGCTGATGTTACCGCTGGCGATCGACTGTAGCGTTGCTTTCACCGACGCAGAAAGGTTTCCCCAAGCTTTTCACGATCGACTATCCCAGACGATCGTCATCGGAACCAAGCGCGGCTACTCCCTCGACATCAAAGTCAGAAGATTGCTTGACCAAGTGCAGACAAATGTGAGACGATAGTAAATTGTGTTTAAATTAGTCGAAATTTATTTAGAATTATGGCTAAAGGCGTCCGCATCATAATTACCCTAGAGTGTACTGAGTGCCGAACTAACGCGAGCAAACGCTCCAAAGGCGTGTCTCGGTACACCACGACCAAGAACCGTCGCAACACGACGGCACGGCTGGAACTCAAAAAGTTCTGCCCCCACTGCAACAAGCACACTGCTCACAAAGAGATCAAATAGTTAGTGGTCAGTAGTCGGTAGTCAGTTGCGGTACCCGCTTGCGAAGCGTCGCCCTGAGCGTAGCCGAAGGGTCGAAGGGTCAGTTGTTGTTGGTCAACAGTCAACAGTCAACAGTCAACAGACAACAGACAACAGACAACAGACAACAGACAACAGTCAACAGTCAACAGTCAACAGTCAACAGTCAACAGTCAACAGTCAACAGTCAACAGTCAACAGTCAACAGTCAACAAACAAAGAACCATGACTTACTTTCGCCGGCGCGTTTCGCCAATCAAACCAGGAGACCCGATCGACTATAAAGATGTCGATTTGCTCAAAAAATACGTCACAGAACGCGGTAAAATCTTGCCCCGCCGGATTACCGGTTTGACGGCAAAACAACAGCGCGACCTGACCCGCAGCATCAAAAGAGCAAGAATTGTAGCTTTGATGCCCTTCGTAAACCAAGAAGGCTAATTGGATTTTGGATTTTAGATTTTAGATTTTGGACAAAAATAGGACTTACGCTAAAACAACGTCTTTTTGTCGGAAGCGATGGTAGCTAATAGCTGGCAATATTTGGTATTGAGTCGCTGGTGCGTAAGTCTTAATCAAAATCTCAAAAGTTAAAAACTAAAGCACAAAAAGCAAAACTTTTTAGATGTTAGTTTTGACAATTGATTTAAAAAATGTAAACATCCAAAATCTAGAATCGGAAGCAAAGAAACTCGATAAGTGGCAACTGTAAAAATCCAAAATCTCAAACATAAAGCGGGCAAGTGGAGAAGGGAACGTTAGTAGAATTTAGAGTGCACGGCGACCGCCGTCTGGCCGTTGCCGATCGCCCCGACGGCAAGAAAAACTGGGTAGTGGTAGACGAAAACGGTCAACCGCACAGCATTCCGCCCAAACAAATCAGCTATGAAGCAGTCGGAGAAACTTACAAACCCTCCGACATTTCCAAATTTCTTAAAGAAGTAGAAGCTTTCTCAGATCCGTCGAGTCTAGAAGTAGCTTGGGAACTTCTAGTGGGCGACGGAGAAAATACAGATCCAGAAGCCCTGGCAATGCTGCTATTTTCCGATCGCACTCCGGCGCAATGTTATGCAGCTTACTGTTTGCTGTCAACAGACAAACTGTATTTCAAGCAAAAGGGCGATCGGTACGAGCCCCGACCAATTGCCCAAGTAGCCGAAATCAAACACCAGCAAGAAGTAGAACAGCAGCGACACCAAGAATCTCAAGGATTTTGGGATCGAGTCAAACAGCGGCTGGCTGGGGAAAATAATGTAGATTGGGCAACTAGCGATCGAACTCGCCTCGACGCCCTAGAACGCTTTGCCACCCTCGGAGAAGAAGCAACTCACCGCACGCCGGCCTTAGAAACTTTAGCCAGCTTACAACGTCCCGAAAACCCCGAAGCAGCATTTCAACTCCTAGTCGATCTCGGCCTGTGGAGTCCCCACGAAAACCTGTTTTTGCGGCGAAGCCAAATTCCCCTACAATTCTCCGCAAAGGTATTAGAAGTGGCCCAAAGCTGCCTAGAAAATCCCCCAACCGACTCGGACACAAATCGTCTCGATTTAACTCACCTCAAGGTTTACACGATCGACGACGAAAGCACTACGGAAATCGACGACGGCCTCAGTTTAGAATTCCTCGAAAACGGCCAGCAGCGACTCTGGATACACATAGCAGATCCCACTCGCTTGCTTTCCCCTGGAGACGAACTCGACCTCGAAGCCAGAAAGCGCACGACTACAGTTTATCTGCCCACGGGCATGATCCCGATGTTTCCCCCGGCTTTGGCAACCGGGCCGATGAGTTTAATTCAAGGTAAAGAGTGCAGCGCCCTCAGCTTTAGCGTCACCTTAGACGAAACCGGGGCGGTTTTAGATTACAGCATCCACATCAGCAAGATAAAACCCACCTACCGCTTAACCTACGATGACGTAGACGAAATGCTGGAGTTGGGAATCGAAGCAGAACCGGAAATAGGTGCGATCGCGGCTTTGGCAAAACTGCGTCAAAAATGGCGCGAAGCCCAAGGCGCCATCAGCATTTTCATGCCCGAATCCGTCATCAAAGTCTACGGCGACGAGATCGACATCCACGTCATCAACGACTCCACAGCTAGATTGCTAGTAGCCGAAATGATGATTTTGGCCGGCGAAGTCGCCGCCCGCTACGGTCAAACTCACGAGCTGCCCATACCCTACCGCTATCAGCCGCAGCCGGAACTCCCCCCAGAGGAAGAACTGCTGGCCGTGCCCGCTGGCCCAGCCCGCGCTTGCGCCGTGCGCCGCTGTATGCCCCGCAGCGAAATGGGTCTGACCCCCGGACGCCACGCAGGCTTAGGTTTGGAATCCTACACTCAAGTTACTTCCCCGATCCGCCGCTATACCGACTTGCTGACTCACTTCCAAATTAAAGCCCACCTGCGGGATGAACCTCTACCTTTTTCGGCCCAAGAAATACAGGATATTGTGATGTGTCTCGGTACCGCAGTTAGAGAAGCCTCTACCGTGGAACGCCAAACAAACCGTTATTGGGGATTGGAATATTTGCGGCGCAATCCCGATGAGGTTTGGGAAGCTTTGATGCTGCGCTGGTTGAGGGAAGATAGCAATCTGGCTTTGATTTTGTTGGAAGATTTGGGTTTGGAGTTGGCGATGCGGTTTGGTCGATCGGTCGAAATTGGCGATCGGCTAGAAGTCAAAGTCACTCACTGCGATCCGCGATCGGACGTGATTAACTTCCAAGAAGTCATTCTTGAAGTCGCACAATAGGATTTTAGATTTTAGATTTTGGATTTTGGATTGCCAAAATCTTAGCGAGAGGAGTTATCCGCTTGTGGCTATAAACCAATAAGCTTAAGTTAGCAATCTCATTGAAGTGGGTTTTGTTTCTCTAGGGGCGGTTGCAAGCGCCGTCTTATATCATGTCCAGCCGATTACCATCACAAAAACCGTTTGTTTGTAGCGCGGACTTTAGTCCGTTCTTATGCTGCGGACTAAAGTCCGCACTACGAACCCTTTGTTTGTTTGTAGTGCGGACTTTAGTCCGTTCTTCTGCTGCGGACTAAAGTCCGCACTACGAACCGTTTGTTTGTAGTGCGGACTTTAGTCCGCTCTCATGCTGCGGACTTTAGTCCGCACTACGAACGAATCTGATTGCGGTAAATCGATCGCACATGATATTAACTAAAATCTAAAATTTAAAATCGCCAAATGCCCAATTCTATAAACCAAGTTCAGCCACCGCTGGAATTCATACCCCCAGCCTACAACCCCCTCATCGTCAATGGTTGTCAGCAAATACTCCCCTGGTGGCTGCGATTTAAGACAAATATCAGCCACATTCAAGCCGAAAACGTCGAAACCCTCGCCGAACTATTCCACCAATTTCAAAACCAGAAGGTTCGCTTCTTGCTAGCCTTCCGCCATCCCAACTCAGAAGATCCCTACTGTTTGGGACAACTGGTGTGGAAACTCGTTCCCCAAGTGGCCCGACAACAAGGCATTCCCCTGCAATCCCCCGTACATTCCCACTTTATTTACGATCGCGGAATTCCCCTGTGGGCCGGTTCTAGCGTCGGCTGGCTGTATTCTCGCCTCGGTGGTACTCCGATTGTGCGCGGCAAGATCGATCGCGCTGGATTGCGATCGGCCCGCGATTTATTCGCCAACAGCCAATTTCCCATCGCCGCCGCCCCAGAAGGCGCCACCAACGGTCACAATGAAATAGTCAGCCCCCTGGAACCGGGAATCGCTCAAATGGGCTTCTGGTGCGTTGAAGACTTGCTAAAAGCCGGACGTACTGATGAAAAAGTGTTGATTGTGCCGATCGGCATTCAATACCGCTATGTCAATCCACCTTGGGAACCCTTAGAAAAACTTTTAACTCAATTAGAAATAGATTGCGGACTTCCAGCCTTAGAACCCACCGAGATTGCTAAATTAGAGGCAGAAAATCTCGCTCCCGCAGACCAGCATCACAAATTCCAATATCTGCGCCTGATTCGAGTTGGCAGTCATTTGCTAACTGTAATGGAACAGTTTTACACCCGTTTTTATCATCGAAATCCACAACAGTTAAAAACATCTTCTTTGACATCACTATTACTGCCCGAAACAACGACAATCGATTCGGAAAATGAAGCGATGATTGCTCGACTGACAGCACTATTAGACGTAGGTTTGCAAGTAGCAGAAGAATATTTTAACTTGAAGCCCAAAGGCAGTTTGATAGACCGCTGCCGCCGTCTGGAACAAGCAGGCTGGGACTATATTTATCGAGAAGATATCAAAGATATTGCAGGACTTTGTGCCTTAGAAAGAGGATTAGCCGATCGCCTCGCTGAAGAAGCAAGTCTGCGGATGTGGCACATGAGACTTGTCGAAAGTTTCGTCTCAGTCACCGGCAGATACGTCCAAGAAAAACTCACAGCAGAACGTTTGGCAGAAACAACTTTACTGCTGTGGGACGTACTGACTCGCATCAAAGGCGGAAATCCTTTCGGCCGCCCTTCTTTGGGCAAACAGCAGGTGCAAATGACCGTGGGCGAACCGATATCAGTCGGCGATCGCTGGGAGGGATATCAAAGCAGCCGCAGGGTAGCAGTTGCCGAACTCACTCAAGACTTGCAATCCGCTTTAGAAGGAATGATTAAATCTTAATTAGTCAGATTTTGGAGGAAGCAGGAATCAGGAATAGAGAATAAGAAACTGGAGGCATCTATCGGATTCTTTGGTTCAAATCCTCCGTATAGGGTAAGAAATATCGGTTGAAAAACGTGGTTTATTCCATCTATAGCAATCCTAAATAATTTCAATAATTTTGTAGGTAGTGCCTTTATTTTCCTACCCCCTATCTATCGGGTTCTTCACTTGGGAAGAGTCCCTATAAGACAATACGGTTTACTTAACGCTTTTTTAGGAATTTTATCTGACGATTTTCTAGGCAATACAGACATTTTTTCCAAGTCAGGTTCTTCTTAAGTAAACCGTATTGCCCTATAAGAATTACACAAATGATTTAGGATTGCTATATATAGCCTCGATCAAAAAAGTGAGGTATGTCCGCGATTCCAATGCCCAATGCCCAATGCCCAATTCCCTATGCCCATGAGTACATCATCTTTCTGAGAAAGGCTATAGTGTGTAAATTTTCAAGAAAAAAGAAGCTGAAAGAGAGAAGCAGGAATCAGGAAGATATCGCGCGCCCGACAGTTAGGAAGTTTTTAATTGCTCAAACCCTAGCGGAAGATCGCAACTTCGGTCTTCGGTCTTCCTTCTGCTATATATTGCCTTTGGGTTGCCACTCTATTTTTAATTCGTGCAGCAAACAACTTGTTATAAACTTGGGGAAGATGTATAATAAGCAACTAAGTATCAGTGCCGGTTAATCACTGATAATAAAGTTGTTTTCGTTCGGCGTTATAAGATTTTGAGGGCTGCCGTCCTCAGTACAAACTTAATTAGAATTATTTAACCGGACTGGATCTAACAATAAGCGCTCGATAATGAACCAACAAAAATAACCGATGAATAGCAAACCTATCGATTTATCTACTAACTCAATTAAAGTAAAACTGCTGAATCATTTAGCGCAAGAATTGCTCACCCCGCTCACTTCTGTCCTCGGCATGGCAAGCGTATTGAACCAAGAAATTTACGGCCCCTTAACGAGCAAGCAAAAAGAATATATCGACGTGATCCAAGACAGCAGCCGATCTTTGCGATCGCTAGTTGAAGAAATTTTGGAACTGGCAGATCTAGACGATACCGCTTTCACATTGAAGCGAACCGCAGTTGATATAGAAACTTTGTCTCAGCAAGTTGTGACAACCCTGTCGCCAGCAGCCTCTAGACGAGAGCAAGAAATTAACTTGTCAATGGGGCCCGGGCCGCGCATCTGGTTGGCCGATAAGGATAAAGTTCAGCAAATGCTGCACCACTTAATTTTTAGCATTATTCAATCGGCTGGGGCAGGCAGCGTGATTCGAGTCCACGTTTCTCGGAAACAAGACGGTATCAATATCGGAGTTTGGGTTTTTCATCCTTGGTTGGGTGAAAGTTTGCCCCATGCTAAACTCTACTCCGACTACTTGTTGAAGGTCGGAGCCGATCGCGGTGCGCGATCGAACTCCGAAACCGACTCCCTGGAATTTGAACCGCCACTTCCGTCACAGACACAGGCTTCGCAGCGATTAACGCTGGCGTTTTCTGAGTTGGCGGCTTTGGTGGCTGAGAATGCTGCGGATACGGCACCTGTGTTAGCTGGTTACGGCGCTAGGGAACGCTTGGGGCTGCTGCTTTGCTGCCAGTTGGTGGAAATTCAAGGCGGCCAACTCTCGATTCAAGGCACTCCAGAATCTGGATATCGGTACGTGCTCTGGCTCCCCTGTACCAATGCTACCGAGTTGTTGGAAAGGTAAAAATCAGTTGACAGTTGACAGTTGACAGTTGACAGTTGGCAGTTGACAGTTGGCAGTTGACAGTTGGCAGTTGACAGTTGGCAGTTGGTAGTTGTTAGAAATAAAAATTACCTTTTTCCCAATTCCGAATGCCCTGTTTTCCCAATTCCCTGTTTGCCCAATTCCCCATTCCCAATTACCTTTTTCCTAATTCCCAATTCCCAATTCCTAATTCCCAATTCCCAATTCCCGATGCCCGATTCCCCATTCCCAATCTAAAAATGAATTCAGTTTGGCAACAGTTAACTCTGGCAAATTTGCCGCTCTCTCAGTGGCAAAGTGGCAGTTATTTATTGAATTTGGCGATCGGCTCTTTACGCAGTTGGCGGCAGAGTAGCTGGCTGATGCAGTGGGCAGAGCCCCTGGGTTTTGTTTTGCTCGCCTTGACGTTCGGTATGGGCCCGTTTGTAAACAACGCCCTGGTGGGTGTGTTGATGGCTGCTGCCGCTGCGTTTTGGGTGCTGCTGACTGTTTCGGACGATCGCGCGATCGCCCTCACACCCATTCACTTGCTGGTACTTTTGTACTGGGGCATTGCTACCGTCGCCACCGCCATGTCGCCGGTGAAAGCCGCCGCTTTTACAGGCTGGACGAAGCTAACGCTGTATTTGCTATTTTTTGCACTGATGGCGCGGATATTGCGAGATTCCCGTTTGCGATCGTGGTTAATAGCGGTATATCTTAATGTTGCTTTAGTTGTCAGTTTCTACGGCGTGCGGCAGTGGATTGATAAAGTGCCACCCTTAGCTACTTGGAACGATCCGACATCTACTCAAGCCGATGTCACGCGAGTTTACAGTTTTTTGGGCAATCCCAACTTGCTCGGTTCCTATTTGCTACCAGCCATTGCCTTGAGCGCCGCTGCACTTTTTGTGTGGCAAGGATGGGGAACCAAACTTTTAGCGTTGACGATGCTGGTGGTGAATTGCGCGTGTTTGCGCTACACCGACAGCCGGGGTGCTTGGATCGGTTTTGTGGCACTGCTAGTAGTGTTTTTAGTCCTGCTTTGGTACTGGTACAGCCCTTTGATGCCTAGGTTCTGGCGCACTTGGGCGCTACCGTTAGGGTTAGGAGGTTTGGCTGGAGCGTTAATTTTGGGAGTAGCTTTGGTGCCAGCGTTGCGCGATCGAGTTTCGAGTATGTTTGTCGGCCGCGGCGACAGCAGCAACAATTTTCGGATTAATGTTTGGACTGCGGTGATTGACATGATTCGCGAGCGGCCAATCCTCGGCATTGGGCCGGGAAATACTGCTTTTAATAAAGTTTATCCGCTTTATATGAAGCCAAAATTCACTGCTTTGAGCGCTTATTCTGTGCTGCTCGAAATTGCCGTCGAAACTGGTTTTATCGGTTTAATGTGTTTCCTGTGGCTGATGACTGTTACCGTAAATCAAGGTTTGTTGCAGATCAAAAAATTGCGCGACGCACAATTTAACAGCTCTCATTTACAGGAAGAATCCCCAAATCTCAAATCAAATCAGGGGTTTTGGTTGATTGGGGCGATCGCCACTTTAACTGGTATGATGGCTCACGGTTTTGTCGATACAGTTTGGTATCGGCCGGAAGTTAATATGCTTTGGTGGTTGATGGTGGCGATTATTGCTAGTTTTTACAGCAATTCTCAGCAGCAGCAAGATTCAGGTTTGACACAGGGCGAGTAGATAGCGATCGATCCCATAAAAGTGATGGCGGGGTTTTATCCCCGCCCGGTAAGGATTCCAGTTCCAAAAAAGCAGGCAGTTTTAGGAAAGCTGCAAGCGATGATAGTCATCAGTCATTTCCAATTCTTTAATCTCAAATCTCAAATCGAAAAATCTCAAATCTCAAATCTCAAATGGTATAAGGTGCACAGCGTGCACCTACATAACAACTACTACATACTACATACCTGTTAGTTGTAAAGTGCTAGTGGCGAACTCTACAAAAATTATCGAAAATAACTCTTATTCTTCGCTATCCGAAGGCATTGCAAATCTCGGACACGCATAATATCCATCTCTATCTTTGCACCGCCGCCACGCCGTAGACTGATTCGATTGGAACAGCGTTGCGACTGATTCATTCACTGTGGGTGTAACAGTTGCAGGAGTTGGCATTGCTCTTGAGGCTTGACTTAGCTCCATTACCGTTATAATTGCCAGCATGGTTGATGAAAGCAAAACTGTGCGTTTCATTTATTTGTTTTTTCCTCTTTTAATCGTTGACGTGCCATTCCTATCCATATATCCTCATCGAATTCTTGGGAATCCGCATACTTTAGACAAGTTTTCCACAGCGGTAGCGCTTCCTTCGTCTTTTTCATCCCTTCTAGGACTTGCGCTTTTAAGCAGTAAGTTGCTGGTCTTTCACTATCAAGCTTAATCGCTGCATCCAGATGCTGCAACGCCTCGGAATATCTACCCTGTTTCAGCCGAGCCCATCCCAAATTTTTGAGTAAGGAATATTTTACTCGATCGTCCTCAGCCAATTTTAAACCTTGCCACAGCAAGTGAACGGCAGCAGCATAGTTTTTCTTGTCTACTATATATAATCGAGCTAAATTGCTGTAAGCAGCAGGGAGACCCAGTTTGGCAGCTTGCAGGTATTTTCCTCGCGCGCACTCTAAATCTTGCACCTCTTCGCACAGCCATCCCAAATTGTAAAGAGCTGTTCTGCTCTTGGGATCTACCGAGAGGGCTAATTCATAGGCTTTTTGAGTATCAGCCAATCTGTTGGCTTTATAGTTTTCAAAGCCCCTATTATTAAACAGTGAGGCGAGTTCCGGCAACCCAAATTGCCAGCCCCCAAAGCCTACTGCTAGCATCAGTAGGAATGCCGCCCACTTGGAGTGATGATGCTTTTTTGTTGGCTCTTTCATGACATTAAAAATGTTAGCTAACGGTGTCGTTTTTAGCATCTTTTAACTTGAGAGTTGGGATATTTTGTTGTCTAGATTGAATTGCCACCCTCATGGCATCATAATCTTAGGAAATGAAAGAAGGCTTGAGTTCATTTCTCATTTATGGTTTGCAACTCCACAGCCGAATGCTTGCGTCATGCTGCGATTACCTAGATGTATTCGAGCATAGGTTAACCCTTCGCGGGACTCCACAAGCAATCCGGATATTTTTAAGAAGATTGAAGATTGAAGCGGGAAGAAGGAGAGTTGACAGTTGACAGTTGACAGTTGACAGTTGACAGTTGACAGTTGACCGTTTACGGAATGATGACTGATGACTGAATGAATGATGATATGGTGTCCGCTCGATTAACGGCACGCGCGAACAGTTTGTAG
>NZ_JAHREU010000014.1:0-90496 GCF_020883145.1 Microcoleus sp. CAWBG27 | reverse complement strand
TGCGGACTTCAGTCCGCTCTGAAGCAGTTTGTAGTGCGGACTTCAGTCCGCTCTGAAGCAGTTTGTAGTGCGGACTTCAGTCCGCTCTGAAGCAGTTTGTAGTGCGGACTTCAGTCCGCTCTGAAGCAGTTTGTAGTGCGGACTTCAGTCCGCTCTGAAGCTGCGGACTGAAGTCCGCACTACGAACCATTTTTATTATGGTTATCAGTTTGTAGTGCAGTTTGTAGTGCGGACTTCAGTCCGCTCTGAAGCTGCGGGCTGAAGTCCGCACTACGAACCATTTTTATTATGGTTATGGATCGGACATGATAGGATCATCTCAGTTTTGTATTTATAGTGCTGTCCCCGCTCGCGGATTGTATAGTACGCGAGCTCTTAAGCTCGCACTAAAAAAAAATGCTTTTTACAAAAATGAGATGCTCCCACATGACTGATGACAGTTGACAGTTGACAGTTGAAAGAAGAGTCCGAAGAGCGCAGTAGTTGGTTGATCGGTGACAGTTGACTGTTTGCCGGCTGATGACTGATGACTGATGACTAATGACCGATGACTAATATTGCTTCATCGCGCGTTCCATATCCCGCTTGTCTTCGCGTTTTTTCAAATCTTCGCGCTTGTCGTGCAGTTTTTTCCCTTTTCCCAAACCGATATCAAGTTTTACCCAGCCACCTTTCAAATACATTTTTAACGGCACTAAAGTCAAACCTTTTTCTTCCACTTTCCCGATTAATTTGCGAATTTCCTGCTTGTGCATCAGCAATTTGCGGGTGCGGCGAGGCTCGTGATTAAAATAGTTGCTGGCACTTCTCCACGGCGAAATATGAACGTTAATCAGCCATATTTCGCCATTTTTAACCAAGGCATATCCGTCCCGCAAATTCGCTTTTCCTTCCCGAATCGATTTGACTTCGGTTCCCTTTAACTCGATGCCCACTTGATATGTATCTATAATTTCATACAAATGGCGCGCTTGTCGGTTGTCGCTAAGAATTTTGTATCCTGTCGTTTTTTCGCTCATTTTTACCTCCGATTAAATTATTATAAGGCTAACATTTATGTATAGAAAATAGAAGCTTGACAAAACTTAATTTACGGGTCTAGGCATTACCAATTTTGCTGAGCTAAGATTTCATCAATGTGAATTTCAAGCGGTATCATGCAGCGCACCAATATTCCAGATTCGGGAATTTCAGATTCTGTTAGTCCCCCTCAGGCGGTTAATTTGGTTTGGCTGGCTCCTTTTTTGCTGGCGCTTGCTTGGTTTTGGGCCAATATCTCTGCTGTTAAGTGGCTGTTATCGTCGTTTGTTGAGATACCGGCACTGTACAAGATAGCAATTGGTTTTCTGATTGTAGCATTAGTAGTGCGATCGCTCGGTTGGGGCGATCGCCCGCGGGCATTTTCCCCAAACTTCGTTTTGAGGCGCAATCCGCTGCTGTTGATTTTGGGTGCAGGTGTTTTGGCGATCGCCCTAGGGTGCACAATTAATATCCCACAAGTTAGCGTACTGCTATTTATCCTAGGAACTTACGGGCTGTCGGGCTTCTTTGCAGAACCGAATTTTTGGCAAAAAAACTTGCCAATTGCCGGCTTGCTGGCTTGTATTTTACCCTTCAGCAATCAGTTTAATAGCGGCCTCGGCTTGCCAGCGCGAGTGATGACTGCTCACGTAGTAGAACAGTTGCTCTCAATCCTGCACGTGGGAGCTATTTCTTCCTACGATATCCTGATTTTGGAAAACGGCATCGCCCACGTTGATATACCTTGCAGCGGCATTAAAACCCTATTAGTCGGGACGCTATTTTTGCTAGTGGCTACCTGGTTAGAAAGCCGAAAATTGAGTTTTCAATGGCTGGCAGTATGCGCTGCTAACTTGTTAATGTTGTTGTCTGCTAACGCTTTGCGAGTTGTCGCGTTAGTGCTGGTTGCCCAAGTTTGGCAACAGCCAACCTATGCAGAAATCCTCCACGTACCGCTGGGAATTGTAGGTTTAGTCTGCGGTTGTTTTGTAAGTTGGCTGATGCTGCAACAAGTTCCCAAATTTCAGGCAACAACACAAATTGATTTCCCCTCGCAACGAGATTCGGAAATACTGAAAAATCAGCCTCTGGCAAAAGCCGGACTAATTGCGACGGTGGCTGTTTTAGCAGGAATTTCTCAATTCTATCATGTCGAAAGTACCAAAGTAGCGATCGCCCCTTTACAACTACCCCAACAAATTATATCCGAAGCAATCCCGCTAAATCCCAGCGAACAAAGATTCTTCGGCAATTACCCAGAGACAAAAGCAGAAAAAAAGAGATTTGCATCAGGTAACTTGCACGGTTCCATGCTCGCAGTAGCCAGCACATCTTGGCAGACATATCACGCACCAGAGTTGTGCTTTGTCACCAGTGGCATCTCCGTCAATCGAATAGAACAAAAACAGCTAACTCCTACCGTCACAGCTCGCTGGCTGTATCTCAAAGACAACAAACTATCCGCTGCATACTGGTTGCAATCTCAAGCCCAAACCACAGATAACTTCTTATCGCGCATCGCCAGCGACATCACCCATCGCAATCAGACTTGGGTGCTAGTTTCTATTCTTTTTGACAGTTCCGTAAATCCCGATAGTCCTGAGGTAGAAGAGTTTACTGCTAACGTACACAATGCCGTCAAACAAAGCTTAACAGGAGCAAAAAATGAAAGCAAAGCAGGTATTTGATGCAATTTTCAAAATAATTTTCTGGGTGTGGAACTTGACATTTTTGTCAACTGTTTATCTAGGAATTTTGCCATACCTAGCAATTCCGTTAATCCAAGCCACAATAGACGGAATTATTCCCCTGGAATTTTCCTTAACCCTAACAGCACTGATTGCAGTACCGACAGTGTTTACCATACTAGGAGCAAGGCGTTTTCACAAGCAACCATTGCAGCTAATGCGCTTGTTTTATGGAGTAGAAGCGCCGTTGTTTTTGCTCTGCTTAATCAGGCTGTTTATGCTGCGAGAACTGAATCCAGCCAGCTCGCTAATTATCGCTACAATCGTTTTGTGCATTGCAGCATTTTTAGTAGAAATGCTGTACGGATATTTTGGGAAACAAGAAAATATTCAAGATATTTCAATATCTCAAGATGCTCGCAACCGAAATTCCAGTTTGATTGGATTCAGGGGAAACCAGCGAAGTGCATGGATACAGTTAGGATTTCACAGCTTAATGCTGCTAGTTGGAACTTGGGCGGCAACCTTGCTGATGTTTTACGCTCTACCTGTAGCATTTACCATCACAGTTGGATTTTTCAGTTTTGTCTGGGTAGCACCACTGATAGATTCTCTAAAATACACTTCATTATCGATAATTTGGTGGCTACCATTATCCTTGATTTTGTTTGGTCTTACCTCCAGCTTATTCGTAGTAATGCCTTCGCTTTTCGGCTTTCTCTACATCCAATCTGGACGCAAAGTATTTCGCAGTTTTGCTTCCCAATACGGAAAGAATCAAGCAATCATGGGTAGCTTGGGAGTTATGGCCGCTTGGCTGGCGATTTTCGCAGCTTTGCTACAGCAACCGCAAATTCAAGCAATGAAAATGCTGGCAACTCCCGCAGCAAATGACACTGCACGTCAAACTTTATTAGCCAAGTCTGATATGATTCGATCGGGCTTAGTTAATGCTTATTTATCTCCGTACCGCTATCTCAGCACTGTGGGAGAAAACAACCACATTTATGAGATGTACAAAAATACGTTCAGTTTGCCTAACACAGCGGCTCGCAACGTGCAGAACAGCTACAATTTTATCATGTCGCCGTTTTTGTATCAAGGCTCTAATTCCGATGTTAAAAAAGCCGAAAAACTCTACGCTGAATTCTTCGATACCGAAATTCAAAAAGGTGACACGGAAGCAGTAAAGCACGCAGTGCAGTCAACATCTAACCGCCAAGAAGCTAAGGCAGGTTTGCTGAATGTTAATGAGGAAAAAGTATGGTTGCAGTCGCAAGAAGTGAAAGTCACAGAAAAGGGCGATTGGGCTGACGTTCAACTCTACGAAGTTTACAAAAATCAAACGCCGAACTTGCAAGAAGTATTCTATTACTTTTCACTGCCGGAAAGCGCCGCAGTTACAGGAGTTTGGCTGGGCGATACTGGCGATTTGAACAAGCGTTTTGTATTTACTGTCTCGCCCAGAGGTGCCGCCCAGCAAGTTTACAACCAGCAGGTGAGAGAAAGCGTAGATCCAGCTTTGCTCGAACAAGTTGGCCCGAAACAATACCGCTTGCGAGCTTTTCCAATTCCGGCTAAACGAGAGTTTTCGCCCGCGCCAACTAATGGGCCAACGGAAATGCACTTGTGGCTGACTTACAAAGTGATGCGACAACCACAGGGTTGGGCGATGCCTGTTTTAGCAGAAAAACGTAACATTTATTGGGATGGAAATACTCGCCGCACAATTGCTGGAAAACAGGTAAATTACAGGGGGAAAGAGGCAAGAGAAACTTGGCTGCCGGGATTCGTGCCAGCAGTTTCGCAGCAGCAACCAATACCGCGTCTGGCGAATTTGCCGGGAGAAAATACGATTTCTGCTAAGCCGCTGGTTGATGCAAATTATTCGCTGCCGCAGGGCAAAAAGTTTGCAGTGATTCTGGATACTTCCCGCAGTATGACGGGGGAAACAAAGGATGTTAAGGAGACTTTTGAATGGTTGAAAGCGAATAGTTTAAAAGCAAATACGGTTGATTTGTATGTGGCGAGTGCTGCGGGGATGCCGCCGAAGTTGGTCGAAGATTTGGGGAGTTTTGATGTTGGAAAGTTGACGTTTTATGGTACGCTCCAACTTAAGGATATTCTGCAACAGTTTGCACAGTTGCGCGCCGATCGCACTTACGATACTGTATTCTTGGTGAGCGATCGCCACAGTTACGAATTATCCGACGATCGCAAAACCAGCGTTTCCATGCCCTCACCCCTATGGAATGTGCATTTGGGAGGCTTACCACCGGCTTACGATGATGGAACTTTAAAGCTGATTCAAGATAGCGGCGGCGGAGTTTCTACCGATATCAAAGAGGCGATGCAGCGAGTGGCGACGACAGCAGCATCAGGGAAATCTGCAATTACTGTTGTTGATGGCTACGTTTGGAGTTATGCCAAAACTCCAAAGTCGGCGGCGGTTGCGAAAATAACTGATGGTGAAATTGAAGGTTTTAAACCGATAGCTGCGCGGCAGTTGATAACTGCACTTAGCAAAGAGAAAACTTCCAATCAGTTGACTCAGTTGGATGCAATGCACTCGCTGGCTAAAAACTTTAAAGTCGTCACGCCTTATTCTTCGATGATTGTGCTAGTTAATGACGCGCAAAGGGCGCAGCTAAAGGCGGCGGAAGCTAAGAGCGATCGATTTGAAAGAAAGATAGAATCGGGTAAGGAGGAGTTGACGAAACCGAACAATCCTTTGAATGTTTCTGGGGTTCCGGAACCGGAAGAATGGCTGCTTTTGATCGTTGGGGCGATCGGGCTTTTGACAATTTTCCTCCGCCAGCGGCGCGCCAAAGTGATAGGTTGAAAAGTGCGGTGGTTTAAAGTTAATTAACTCCTTCCCAAGCGATGTGCTTGGGAAAGAGTCATATCATGTCCGCTCTATTACCATAACAAAAACAGTTTGTAGTGCGTCGGGAGTGTCCTCCGCATGAAAGCTGACTGAAGTCCGCACTACGAACCAATCTGATTGTGCTTAATTACTCGGACACCATATGAACCCCAGATGCCGGTTCAAAACTTTAATCCGCCACCACCAAGCACCAGTAAAGTCGATTAACGCTCGATCAAAATTGCTTTCGGTTTCTGAGAATCCAGGAGAGAAGTGGAAAGCAGAATTACCAGATCTCCTGTTTCATTTTGACCGTAATGCACCATACCCCCTGCCTCAACTAAAGAATCTCCCACCGTCAGACGAGTAGTTTGGCCCGCGTCTAGGGTTTCTTCTTTACCATTGGCGCGTTTAATTTTCGCGATTCCCTGGACAACAGTATAGGTGAGTGTCCCCAATTCAACTTTGAAAATTTGCATCCCTGGATGAAGGTGAGGCAGCATTTTTGCCATACCAGGAATGGTATAACGTACTAATTCTAAAATTCTACCTTCTGCCTCACTAGGATAACCACTCGCGAAGACTTCCCGTTTCACGGTTTGACTATAGGTATTGATAGGTGGTGTTGTTTGCTGACTTCTGACAATTGCAACTGTTCCCAAGCTAATCATCACCATCAAAAAAAAAACAGGCATAGTTTTTTCATAATTTTATTTATTGGAATATCTGGTTTTCCGTCCCTAGTTGAGATTTTATCTTTGACGATCCTTGCCGCGTGAAGGTACGAGGAGTATGAACACTATTGAGAATGTTTGTTGGGTTATAAAACAATACGGTTTACTTAACACTATTTATGCCCGGAGATCCCCCTCGCATCCCCCGCATCGAAGGGGGACTTTAAGAGCTTCTTGTCCCCCCCTTGGTTCGGGGGGTTAGGCAGGGTGGTTTTATTGTTGTCATATAAATTAGGTACGTAGTTGCGCTTCAGCGCTCTTTCTAAGATTAGGACAGAGCGCTGAAGCGCAACTACGTACCTTGGCAAAAGTGCTATCCGACCTTTGAGCGATGCTTTCGATAGTTTCAGATTTCTTTTTCCGACAATAAAACTGCCCTGCTTGGTTCAGGGGGTTAGGGGGGATCTGTCTTAAGTGAACCGTGTTGGGTTATAAAATTGCTGGTATCATGCTCGGAGCCCTTCTATTAAATGCGTGGGACTTTGTACTTTACCAGGAAACTCAGATTCTTATGCTCTGCCTTGTTTGACTCCCATGTCGGCAAAGCCTCCCGGGGCTAGCAGGTTTGTGTTGGAAACAGCACATAATAAGATTTTGACAAATTGTTGTTACGGTTATTAAAGGTTATTAACTGTATAAAAAATATCTGTCTTAAGGCATAGATTGTCAGACACGGTGCCGTGCGGTTTCCCTACAGGTAAAAACCTCTAATTTCTTGTTCTCATTTTTTATTATTATGAGATTTTGTTTCAAATTGGTATGAATAAATGACTGATGAATCATGATTCATCGATGTCAACAAAAACGATTTCGCCCTCAATCTTTACGGGATAAGACTCTAGGGAATCACTCGGTGCATTCAAACATTTACCAGTATCTAACTCGAACCGATATTTGTGAAACGGACAAGTAATGATGCCGTTATCAACCTTACCCATGTCGATCGGATATTCTAAATGAGTGCAAGCATTGCGGTAACAAGTGACATTCGCACCTTGGCGATTCAAAATAAGTGAAATTCCTTCAACTTTTACCTTCAAAATATCCCGTTCGGGAATCTGATTTAGTGCTGTTATCTCTACCCACATATGATTTTTTTGTTTAAATAAATTATGACAGACTGATTTGCGGCTTCAGCATCAGGATAAGTTCCAGGTTGCAAATGTAGCTCAGCTATGAGATAATATATCAAAAATTTATACTTATGAAATTCAAAATCTTGACGGGACTCCTGACAGGGTTAGTAGTTTCTACTACCACGAGTGCGCTGTTTAGTCAACCCAGTCGTGCGGGAAATAATAGCTTTTTCTGCGCTACTCTCAACAGACAGCCTGTCACCTTGGTTCGCACCCCACGGGGCAATGTGCCACTCGTTCGCTGGACTTCTAACAACTATTTTCCGCCGCCGTGGACTGCCCAAAAACGCTGCCAAGAGGTAGGTCGAAGATTTCAACGAAACTACGATAACGGTACTCTTAAATATATTAACACTGGGACTCTGAACGGAGAACCGGTGGTATGTGCTGCTGTTAACAAAGACGATGCTTGTACGAATAGGACTTTGCTATTCACTCTCAAGCGGGGGAGTGATGCTGATGCTACCTTGCAAAGATTGATGGATCGTCGCGGGTTGGCTTCTGGATATATATTATCTGAAACTGGGCCTGGTTCTGTTGATGTGGATAGATATTTGGAAGAGACACCTGTTGAGGAAAATGTTTCTCCTATTTCTCCATAGTCAATTCGTATTCCTTATGGGCGATCGACCTAGGGCGTGTTTTCAAACCCGGAGATCCCCCCTAGCCCCCCTTAGTAAGGGGGGGACAAGAGAGCATTCAAAGTCCCCCTTCTCAAGGGGGATTTAGGGGGATCGAGCCTTCGATAAAAACGAGATTTCCGAAGGTACAAATTAAATTAAGCTCAACTCATCTCTTCTATTAACAGCTAAAATCAATGAACTTCTCTAACAAAATTCCCATCGCCTTAATCGGTACAATTGCAACTATTGTCATCGCCCAACCAACCGCAGTTTTCGCAATATCTGCTGATGAAGTCGGCAAAATCGCTAAATCAATCACAGTCCTGATTGACAGTAAAAATCCCGGTTCTGGAATCATCATCAAACGGAATGGCAACACTTACACGGTACTCACAGCCCGTCACGTTTTCAAAGATGCTGAAGCTAAATATGAGATTGTCACCCCTGATGACAAGCGGTATTTGCTCAATTACAGCAGTGTAAAAAAACTGCCAAATATTGATTTAGCAGTTGTCGAGTTTACCAGCAGTCAAACTTACAGCGTTGCTAAGATTGGCAACTCGGATTTGGCGACAGAAGGGAAAGCGGCTTATGTGGCAGGATTTCCGAAGACTTCAGCGGCTCTTAATCGTTCGATTTACCAATTCACCGATGGGCGGATTACTGCTAATGCTTCTCGACCTTTAGAAGATGGTTATGCGTTGGTTTATAGTAACAATACGCTGCCGGGAATGAGCGGGGGGCCGGTGTTGAATGAGAATGGCGAGGTGGTGGGAATTCACGGGAGGGCGGATACGAGGGCGGCGGAATCTAACAATATTAATCAGAATATTCTAATTGCTAAAACGGGTTTTAATCTGGGGATTCCGATTAATACGAGTTTGAGATTGTTGGCTTCAGCGAGGGTGGATTTAGGGGTGAAGGTTCCGAGTGCGCCTGTGGCGACTGGGCCGAAGGCTGATGATTTCTTTATTCAGGGTGTGAACAGATTTTACGAAGGAGACTTTCAGGGTGCTATAGCAGCTTACGATCGAGCGATTGAGCTTAATCCTAATTATGCTGCTGCTTATGTGAATCGAGCGGAGACACGTTTGAGTTCGCGGCGAGACACAAAAAGAGCGCAAGAGGACTTAAATCAAGCCTTACGAATCTCTCCTAACAATGTCGAAGCACTCCTCATCAGAGGAATCGCCCGCAAGGAATTGGGAGACGATCAGGGGGGTACAAACGATTTAAACCAAGTTGTTCGGCGAAGTAATCCTATATCTGCGACAGACTATCATAACCGGGGTAGAGCTCGCCTTGCCTTAGAAGATGCTCGGGGGGCGATTGAAGACTTCAACCAAGCTTTGAAAATCGCGCCTAACACTCTGCTAACTTACCTCTTGCGGGGCAGAGCTTACGGGCAGTTGGGAGATTCCAAGAGTGCGATGGCAGATTACGATCAAGCTTTGCGAATCAATCCTAACTTTCTGCTAGGCTACAATAATCGCGGGGGGGCCCGCTTTCGATCGAGAGACTACCAGGGTGCGATGGCAGATTACGATCAAGTTCTGCGAATTAATCCTAACTCTGCCTCCGGCTACGGTAATCGTGGGGTTGTGCGTTATGCATTAGGAGACTACCAGGGTGCGATCGCGGATCACAACCAAGCCCTCAAAATTAACCCCAACGATGCCGATATCTACTTTAGCCGTGGGACTGCCCGCGATAAATTGGGAGACAAGCAAGGTACGCTCAATGACTATCAGAAATCAGCTGAGCTATATCAGCAGCGAGGAGATATAAAATCTTACGAACAAGTAATAAGAATGATCAGAGAGTTGCAGGAATCAACTGCACCAAATCAATCAACCTCTACCACCCTACTCGCTATAAATAGCTCATTAATACCTGGTAAATCCTCTGCCCTTCCCTCTGATGGAAGTCTCTACGAGCTACATACCTTTGAAGGCCGAGCCGGTCAATCAGTTACAATTAGCGTAGAAAGCCGCGATTTTGATACCTTGGTCATACTCTTGACCCCTGATGGAAAAGTGTTAGCAAAAAATGATGACATCAGCAGCTCAAATTCCAATTCTTCTGTCACTGTCACCTTACCCGCCAGCGGCCGCTATCGCGTGATTGTTAATACTGTTAAAAAGGGCGAAAGAGGTAGATACACTTTGACAATCCGCTAGTAGGGAAACGGCATTGTCTTGTCCGGCGCGGGGAGAAAGAAACCGGGTTTTTACCTAATCTGTCGGCTACGACGAATATTTTTCGTAAAAACCCGGTTTCACAGCCCCAGCCAATGCTATTATACTGATAATTTGTCATCCTCCAAATTCAAATTCATGGCAAAATTACCAGACCAAACCATCAGCACTATTTTCAGATTACAACAGCGGTTAGTAGCACTTCTCGACACAGCAACAGCAGCAGAATATTCCCTCTTACAGCAATTTGGTGAAACCCAGGAAACAATGCCTGAGTTAGAAGCAATTGATAATGTCAAGGAACGCCTGAGAATTCCCTACAACCGCTTGCACAGAATCTTGCAACAGGTGGCAGAATCTCAACCAGCAGCAACAGCCGATGTGCTAGACTTTTTGTATAGGACGATCGCAGAGACAGAAGCAGCAGCCGATGGCTCAGAAGCAAGTATTCAAGAAATTAAAAGGAGTTGGAATCTGCCATGACTCAACAGCCCAGAATACCGGATTTAGAAACTAGACAACAAAATGTTGCTAGGATGCGAGAATCTTGCCAACAGCTTGATATTGTCAATTTAAAATTAGATGAAGTGCTGGCAATGTTAGAAGCTGATAACCGCCGTCAGCGACAGGAACGTTTAGATGGCAAATATAGGCGAGTACCAGAAAAAGTAGCCGAATCCTAAATAATTGCCCAAACCTTTTGACTACAATATTTGTTGCTCATTTGATGGCAAAATAAGGATTAACTATCATTATCTAATTTCAGGGGAGGAATTTGATCGGCAGTTAAAGTAATTACTTTGCCATCTTGCCAAATGCTAATTGATTCCCCTAATCTGCGGTGTTTTTCGATGGCTTTAGCAATAGCAATTTTAACTCCAGCATCAATTTTTTGCTGGAGTTCTGTTAGGGTAATTTCCGGTTTACTATCTAAGGATGATTTGGTTCCAGATTGGGGGTTCATAAATAATTTCCTCTCGATCGTTACCGGATGCTGCCACCAATTGAGGTTGACTTTTAGTATTATCATACACCATCCAAGTATCGCATAAAGGTAAATACAAATCTATTAAGTTTTTCCGTCCCCGTTCGTAGCGACGGCGGATAGTATCTTCTGGGATATTGTGGCCACCACTTTCTACTCGTCGGCGTACCCGCGTAATGGCTAATTCAGGACTTTGCAACCAAAAATAAATTAAGTTGATTTGATAACCTTTAGTTTTACACTCTCGCAAAAATCGGGCAAAATTTCGAGCAGCTAGAGTAGTTTCAAAAGCAAAATCAGCTTCAGCCTTGACTAAAGTTGATAGCCTTTCTAACATTAATCGTCCCGCTTGAATAGCTACACCTTCAGGGTTAAAAGGAGAAAGACCCGCCGCTATTTCATCGGCGTTGACATATTCAAAAACCTCTAGGAAGTAGGGTAAGATTTCCCTAGCGGCGGTGGTTTTTCCAGAACCGTTAGCACCGCCAATAATGTATAAGTTAGGCATCTAATAAATTATTAGTTTTAAGCAAAATACTCTGTAACTTGCGCGTCCAATCTCCTATCCCCTTATAGCAAAATTCCCAATCAGCCAAATCTATTTCCCACAAATTATTAACCTTAGATTCTAGATTGATAATAAAAACTTCATCTTCAGAAAGTCGCTGGTTAAAAGTGAGATAATCCATCCCATATTTAGCTTGACACTGAGCATTTCTTTGTCGAAGTTCAGCAACTTTTGCGGTAATCTGCTCGATGGTATAGCGTTGAATTGCCAAATCCATAGCCGCCTGCAAATCACCCAAAGCACTCAACACTTCAACATATTCATCTTTGATTGATACTGTCACCATAATCTGACAACTGCCTCAATAGATTTATTTGGTGTCTTGAACTTCCAGCGACTTAATCATCTTCTCAACAACCGGCAAAAATTGCTTGTACTTCCCCGCTTCCGCCTCATAGGTTATCAAATAAGCCTTATCATTTTTCATCGTCCAAACATTCAATTTTTTAAACTCTTCATTCCCTTCTTTTGTTGTATAAACAACTCTATACCCGTTTTTGCCAGCCAGAGTAGATTCTTCCTCTTTATCTATCTTAGCATTTTTATCTAACTTCAGGATTTCTTGTTTAGATAACTTCGTATATTCATCGAGGGTTTTATTATTCGTCGTAGGTTCGACTGTCACAATCAACCGTTCTTGAAATTTATCGCCCTCGCTTTCTTTCGGTGAAATAAATTGAACCACCTCTTGGGTAATGGCGTTAGACTCTTCTTGTTTAGTCCAATTATCGGGATATTTCATCTTGATTCCTTTGGCTGTATTGTCATAACTTGCCAGATTATCCGCACCCTCCAATCCCAGCATCTTTCTAATTTCTGGTGTAAAGAATGCTGCTACACCAAATATAGCAGCCAAACTAACCCCAAGCAAACCAATTATATGTTCTCGCGTCCAGTTACTCATTAATGTCAATAAGTTAGGAGATGATATTACAGTAGTAGGTGGTCGAACTCTCCTTAAATTGTTGAGAGCTTGCAACACCTCTGCGGCTGACTGGTAGCGATCGCGAAAATGATAGCGCACCATTTTGTTTAAAATATTAGCAAAGCCGTCGCTAACTCGAGCCCGATCGCGCCAAACAATTTCACCATTAGCATCCTTTGGCAACTCGTGCGGAAGTATCCCCGTCAGCCATTCAATCCCAGTCATTCCCACAGCATAGATATCGCTGCTAAAGTTAGGATGTCCGTTATTTTGTTCCGCTGGCATATACCCACCAGTACCGATGCCAATAGTCGGCGGTATTTGCCCAGTGGTATTAACTATTTGAGTAGTAATTTGTTTGACAGCACCAAAGTCAATTAAGAATATTTTGCGATCGGAATTGCGCCTCATTAAATTAGTAGGTTTAATATCCCGGTGGATGACTTTGTGTTGCTGAACAAATACTAATATTTCTATGATTTCATGCAAAATAGCCATAACTTCCGACTCGCTAAGCCGCTGGCCAGGGATAATTTCTTTACTTAAATCTCTTCCATCAATCAACTCCTGAACTAAATAAAATTCTTGATTTTCCTCAAAGTGATCCAAAAGTTCGGGAATCTGAGAATGAGTTCCTAGCTGGTGGAGGCTTTCTGTTTCTGTTTTAAATAAACGTCTAGCTATACTTAAAGTCTGCGGATCGGTAAACTGCGGCTTAAGTTGTTTGACGACACATCGAAGATTTCCCGATCGCCTTTTATCTTCAGCCAGGTAAGTCTGACCGAAGCCACCGCCTCCCAAGTGTTTTATGATGTGATAGCGTCCTGCGAGTATTGATCCCTGCATAAGATTTATTTTGTATAGCAGTAAAGTGGGGTCTGAACTATTGATAGTTTAGTTTAGTTTGGGAAACCTGTCATCTATAAATGCCAGCTTCAGACTATTTCAATTTTGTCGAGTATTACGGATGAATCTGACTCAAAATCACCCGCAACCTGTCATAATCATCCTTCAACAAAACACTCAAATTCCTCCCCGCTTCCACCAACCAAGATCGATCGCGCATTCGCAACTGATAAATCTCCCGAATCGTCGCAGCCGTCAGCGCATCCACAGGCGCATTCGTCACTCCCAGCAGCGTCCTCAAAAAATCCAACTGCACCGTAAAATCAATCACCTCATCCGGTTCGCAGCGATAAACCGCTTGGTGAATTTGGGGCGGGCGCGGCGGCAAATACTGATAAATTGTACCCCTCGATGGGCCGTGGCCGTTCAACCTTTCCGGTGGCTTCTCAAACCCCACAAGCGCCACTCGAAACTCGGTTTTCAGCATCGCAAAAATCTGCGGTTGTTCTTCCCGCAACTCTTCCAGCGATAAACCCAAAGCCCGAGCTCTGTGCACCGAGTCGATCGGGCTAGTGGTAGCATGGTAAACTACGCCGTAGATTTGATTTTTAGACTCTTCATCTTCCGCCTTCACCCAACTCCCAAAAGGCGGCATCACCGGAAAACTCAAGTCATCCGGTTCCAAGCATTGAGCTAGAAACTCTGTAGTTGCTGTCTCGATGACTTCAGCAATGCGATCGGGATGACGCTCTTTTGTAGCAAATTGAGGTAAAGGTAAACGCATATTAGTCAGTTGACAGTTGACAGTTGACAGTTGACAGTTTGTAGGGGCGGTGGATGGTGCGTGCCCGCCCTCTTTGAGTTGGCAGTTGACAGTTGTCACTTGGCGGTTAGCAGTTGGTTATTTATTATTTGTTATTTGTAAGTGGGTACTAACAACCAATAACTAATAACTAATAACCAATAACCAATAACCAACAACCAATAACCAATAACAACTCACTAATGACCAATGACTATTTCGCGCGGCCAGCCGTAGCATCGACAAGTTCCAACTGCGACAGGCGGAAAGTAATCAACTTGTCCCAATTGCCACCTTCAAACAGTACGGCGACTTTCCCGTCGGTAACTCGCTGGACTTGTCCTTGAAAAGCGTAGTAAATCTCGCCCTTATCTTTAACTCGCACTGCGGAACCAGGAAAAATCATAATTTTTTGAATGTGATGTTTGCTGTTTATAGTTTACCGTTTCTTGGCGATCGAGACTTGATGTTAGAACAGGCATCTTGCCTGTTCCACAAACACTCACAGGTTTTTTGTGGGGTGGGCGTCCCGCCCGCCCCTCAAAAGCTGATTGACAATGCAAGATGTAATTTAGGCTAGGGCTGCTACGGAAACTTTACCAGCAATCCGACCCGCGATCGCCCGCAACTCCCTCGCCGAAGCAGAACCCGGTTGTCCCACCACAATCGGCACACCCGAATCGCCACCTTCCCGCAGCGGAATTTCCAGCGGAATGCGGCCTAACAGCGGCACTCCCAACTCTGCCGCCGTCCTTTCCCCGCCGCCGGAACCGAAAATATCATATTGCTTGTCAGGCATATCCGGCGGCACAAAATAGCTCATGTTTTCCACAATTCCCAACACCGAGACTCCCAACTGCTGGAACATCTTCAACCCCTTGCGGGAGTCCAACAAAGCCACCGTCTGCGGCGTCGTCACAATCACCACACCCGCCATCGGCACCGCTTGGGCCATCGTCAACTGCGCGTCTCCAGTACCCGGAGGCATATCGACAATCAGATAATCTAAATCGCCCCAATTCACCTGATACAGAAACTGCCGGATAATCCCATTCAACATTGGGCCGCGCCAAATTACAGGCTGGTCTTTCTCAATTAAAAACGCCATCGACACCAATTTGACGCCGTAATTAAAGGCGGGTTCGAGGCTTTCCCCGCTTTTTCCGTCCCTAACCATCACTTTCGCGTCCCCCAAACCCAACATATTTGGGTCGTTGGGCCCATAGATATCGGCATCTAGCAAACCCACCTTTGCGCCGGTTTGAGCTAGCGCTACAGCCACATTTACCGCTACCGTGCTTTTGCCGACGCCGCCTTTGCCGCTGGAAATGGCGATAATATTTTTAACGCCTTCTATGCCTTGCCGATCGACCACTCCCTTCTGCTGGGGAGTCTCGGCTGTCACCTCCACTGCCACTTTTTCGACTCCTGGCAACTGTTTGACCGCTTTTTGGCAATCTTCGACAATAAACTCTCGCAGCGGGCAAGCAGGCGTTGTCAGCACTAAAGTAAAACTGACGACTCCGCCGTCAATTTTGATGTTACGAATCATGTTCAATTCCACCAAACTTTTTTGCAGTTCGGGGTCTTGCACAGGTCGCAGGATTTCTAAGACTGAACTAATATCGAGTGTACTGGGCATTGTGTTCTCCACCATAGCTCTGCAATTGTGTCAGTGAATGTTCGATCGCAAGTTTAAGTATATTTTTATTGCTATTTTTTAATGTAACTTCATAGCGATCATTTGCAGACCTGCGGTGGCATAATTACATGGCGACTGGATTTGGCAATCATCACCATCTAAGATTCAAATCTGACAACAGAAAATTTTATGACAGTTTCTACAACACTTAAAACCACGACTTCTCCGTTTTTGCCGCCCGCTGACTCTAGAGCTAGAGTCAGCCAATTTATGAAAAGCCTACAAGACGAAATTTGTCAAGCCCTCGAACTGGTCGATGGCGGCGGCAAATTTAAAGAGGACTCTTGGGAACGCTCCGAAGGCGGGGGCGGACGTTCTCGCGTTATGCGCGAAGGCAATGTGTTTGAACAAGGCGGAGTTAATTTTTCCCAAGTTTGGGGCGAAAGTTTGCCTGCTTTGATTCTGACCAAGCACCCAGAAGCTGCCGGTCACGATTTCTACGCCACTGGTACTTCGATGGTGCTGCACCCCCGCAATCCCTACTTGCCTACGGTTCACCTGAATTACCGTTATTTTGAAGCGGGCCCGATTTGGTGGTTTGGTGGCGGTGTCGATTTGACGCCCTATTACCTGTTGGATGAGGATGCAGCTCATTTCCACAAAACTCTGAAAGCAGCTTGCGACAAACACCACTCGGACTATTACCAGGCATTTAAACTCTGGTGCGACGAATATTTCTACCTGCCCCACCGCCAAGAAACTCGCGGTATCGGCGGCCTGTTTTTTGACTACCAAAACGCTCAAGGCCCGCTTTACCGCGACCAGAATGTCAAAGGGAAAGCTGCTGAGTACAGCAAAAATGTCGGAAACCCGGAGCCTAGAAGCTGGGAGTCGCTGTTCGCCTTCATACAGGACTGCGGCCGCGCATTTTTGCCGGCTTACACCCCAATTGTTGAAAAACACCGATCGAAAGCATACGGCGATCGCGAGCGCGATTTCCAACTTTACCGCCGCGGCCGTTACGTTGAATTTAACTTAGTGTACGATCGGGGCACGACCTTTGGCTTACAGACCAACGGACGCACCGAATCGATTCTGATGTCCCTGCCACCTCTGGTACGCTGGGAGTATTGTTTCGAGCCAGAACCCAACTCTCCAGAAGCCGAACTCTACTCAAAGTTCTTAAAACCGCAAGATTGGGCGAATTGGATGCCTCAGCAGTCACCGACCTGAGTTAAACTACTGAGAAAGTGCTTAGCTAGCAATTGAGTAGACAGAATGGTAAACTTTTACACAAACACTCATAGTGTGCCATGTTCAAACCCTGCGCCATTTGTGAAAAAACTTGGACTTTCAGCATCAAGTCACTACTTACTTATGCAAAAACCACGCAACGATAAGTAGAAGATTTAAATGTTGATGGGATGCTAAAAAATCACAAACTAGCACAGGTAATAGCTGACTGTGGATTCTCTGAATTCAAGCGTCACCTAGAATATAAGGCGAAAAAGTTTGGTTGTGAAATAATCATTGCTGACCGCTGGTTTCCGCCCTTGCAAAACAATAGTCAAGCTGTGGGCATATCCAAGATATGCCACTGAAAGAAAGAACCTTCAACAGCGAAAGTTGTGGTAACTCAATGGACAGAGACTTGAAGGCAGCGATTAATTTATCACGCTTGGCTAAAGCGCGAAAGCTTACTGAGGGATAACCGCTCCCATGCTCCCTGTGAAGTAAGAAGCAAATGTCTAGACAAGTCTAGTATTTGTATAGCAGAAAGTAACCACCGCGATAAATAGTCATAAATTTGAGGGAAGGGTCAGTGATTCATATTGATCAAAAAACCCACACGCTATCTGACGGTACAACAGTTATCGTCTTAGCACCGACAGGACGGTTGGACATCACGACAGCTTGGCAATTCCGCCTCAAGTTGCAAGAGTGTATTTCCAAACTCAGCCGTCATGTCGTCGTGAATCTTGGTCAGGTAAACTTTATCGATAGTTCTGGCCTGACCTCGTTGGTAGCCGGTATGCGCGATGCGGATAAAGTTAAGGGCAGTTTCCGCATTTGCAATGTTCATCCAGAAGCCAAACTGGTGTTTGAAGTCACCATGATGGATTCTGTCTTTGAAATCTTTGAAACAGAAGAAGAAGCTCTAGAGGGGGTGCCGCGCGCAAGTTAAGAAAACCGGGCGGTTGAAACCGCTTCTACACAAACAAAACCTGCCTCCGCAGGTTGAAGAAGACCGGGCGATTGAAATCGCGTCTACACAAACTTGCACGTGTCTGGTGCAGGTTAAAGACCGGGCGGTGAAAATTACGCGATCTTCTTCTTTAGTCCGCGGAGGCGGACTTTGTTTCTGTAGACGCGGTTTCAACCGCCGTCCGATCCGATCCCAAGCGTATTGGCCAATATTTCAGAAGCAAAATCCTGACGCTTCACAAATCTAAAAGGGCCCATTAAAGCTCCCCAGATAGCCTTGCCTGTCGTGGGGCTGATTCCTTTGTCGTAGCTGAAAAATTCCTCGTCTGCGGCTTCAAATCCCAAGTCTACTTGGTAAGTTTGCCCATCGTAGGTAAAGCAGCAACGAGTTCCTTCCGGCAGAGACGCCCGAAATCGATAGCGATTTGAGCCTAAATTTTGCACCGCAACCGATAGGGTGCAGCCGGGAAGAAGTTCGATTTGGTCGCCCTTTAGTTGTGCCAGTAAGTCGGGGTTGCGACCGGCTCCTTTGACGGCTGCGATATCCTTGAACATATAATACTGAGCTTCTATAAGTTCCGGCGCCCTCTTCACGTGCCTCAGTTGCACGATGCGGGGACGGTAAGGCTTATCTAATTCTAGAATATTGGCTTGTTCGGCAAACAGGGCAATGCTGGGCTCGGAAAATAGAGCAACGGGCAGGGGTCTTTGCCAAAAACGCAGGTGGACGTACCACGCCGGGTCTGCTAGCGCTTGTTCTCGGTTGTCAAATTCGCCCGCCATGTATTGGGCTAAAGCTCTTAATTCAGGAGAAATTGTCATGTTCGTGGGATTTTTGAGGATTGGGCTTGACAGTAAAATCTGATTGTGATAATGGTTGCCCGAACAGGGCCGGGCAAGTCAGAAGATGGGATAGATGAGCGATCCCAGAAGAGCTATGATTGTAAAGATACTTGGCTTTTGCCCTCGTATTGCGACAGATTAATTGTTGCTGCCGATCGCCCGCAAAATCTTCTCGATAAAATTTTGTCTCGCAGTCTCGGCTGCACAGTTAAAAAAAACTGGCAAATTTTGCCAGGGAGATCGCCAATCGACTCCCCCGACTTTACTCATGCCGCGCTGGTCCACCTGTGGCGGCACAATTATTTATCTATAAAACTCAGGTGAACAAGAACCGTACCGTTTCAGATACTAAGCGAAGTTTCTATACGATTCACACTCGGCCGATTAACTCTATTTACCGTCGAGTGGTAGAAGAGTTGATGGTAGAAATGCACTTGCTTTCGGCGAATGTAGATTTTCAATACGACCCGATTTATGCTTTGGGCGTGGTGACAGCTTTCGATCGATTCATGCTAGGGTACGCCCCAGAAGCAGACAGACTTTCGATTTTTAACGCTTTGTGCAAAGCCCTAGAAGACGATCCCGATCGCTACAAGCAAGACGCTCACAGATTGGAAAGCTTGGCCGATCGCCTTGGAGGGTCTGAGTTGCTCTCGTGGCTCGATCGCTCCAGCAGCTTTGAAGATACAGGAGATTTGCAAGCGTCCTTAGGGGCGATCGCCAGCAACGCTCAATTTAAGTACAGTCGCTTATTTGCGATCGGTTTGTTCTCACTGTTAGAAAAAGCTGACCCCGAGATGGTAAAAAACCAAGAAACTCGCAACGACGCGATCGGCAAAATCAGTGCAGCTTTGCATCTACCTGAAGACAAAGTTAGCAAAGATTTAGATTTGTACCGCAGCAATTTGGAAAAAATGGCTCAAGCGCGAATAGTGCTTCAAGATGTCATCCAAGCTGAACGGAAAAAACGTGAAAAACGAGAAACAAAAGTTACTGCCGCCCCCTCAGCAGACTCTTCTGAGAGCAATAATTAATCGTTTCAAGTCATCAGTCATTAGTCATCAGTCATTAGTCATTAGTCATTAGTCATTAGTCATTGGGCATTGGTCATTGGGCATTGGGCATTGGGCATTGGTCATTGGTCATTGGGCATTGGTCATTAGTCATTGGGCATTGGTCATTGGTAATTTGAACCAACTGTCAACTGTCAACTGTCAACTGTCAACTGTCAACTGTCAACTGTCAACTGTTTGTGGCTCAAAAACTAAAAATCCCGCTTTTTTAATTCAGCGGGATCGAGTTAACCAAAATAGAGCTTTTGGACGTGGTACTAAGGCTGTGGCTCAAAATTAACGGCGTTAGCTTGCAGCCAATTGCTCAGATTTGACAGAACTTCGGTTCCAGAAGACGGCTTACCCAAAGCTGTGGGGTTTACCGGTTCAGGTCGGACCAAGTTGCGGTCGATCGCTGCGTTAACTTCTTTGGAAATCAAATCGTGAAGCTGCTCCTTAGCCCTAGCCCTTTGAAAGTGAGCTCCCTCTTCCGTCGTAGCGTACAGAGGGGGAAGCCTATTTAAAGCATAAGCCGCAATATCTCCCACATCCAGACTCAGCTCGCTGCTCGTCGCCTCAATTTCTGCAACTCTGGCGATCGCCTCGCTAAGCACCAACTCTTCCATCACATTGATGAACTGTTTGCGCGGCAGAACCACCACTTCTCCGGTCAACAAAGCTCCCATCAGGCGATCGAGAGCCATGTACTCTTCGATCGACAATTCAGAAGCCGTATTACAGATTCGTCCCACCTCAGCTTCCATAGACGGCGTTAAATAGCCGTCTTGCAAAGCCTGTTCAACAATTTTTTCAATACTCATATATGCTTCCCGCTCAACGGCATCATTAATACAGTTTTGTTTTGTAAAGACGCAATTGCTGGCGTCTTGAGATTCGAGTTTTGAGGCTTGAGTTGAGAATTTTTCTACAAATCATAACCCAATAGTGATAACCCAGAACAGTTATCTGCACACCCCAGCCACAAACTTACCCCATAATTGACTTTTAAATTCGTCAAAATCGGTAAAAAGTCTTACTCAACTCCCTGAAGCCGCCAAGGTACCGGATCGACCGACTGCCCGTGCACGTAAAGTCCCCAGTGCAGGTGAGGGCCTGTCGAAGCCCCCGTTGACCCCAAAGCACCAATTACTTGACCCGCTTTCACGAAATCGCCTTCCTTGACATCAATCCGGCTGAGGTGCATCAAAATACTTGCTACCCCTTGGCCGTGGTCGATACCAACTACATTACCGTGGATTTTGAACCCTTGGGATTCGCGTCCCACGAGAGACACGCGACCGGCGGCCGGTGCAACTACAGGGGAACCGTAAGCGCCCGCGTAATCGACGCCGCGGTGGTAGTAGTCCTTAGCAAATACCCCATTATAGTACCGCCGCACGCCGTAAATAGTGGTAATTTCGCCGGAGTTGGGGCGCAACAATTTGCCATCCCAAAATTTTTCGGGTGTCACCAGTGCTTTAAACGCGTCCACGCGATCGAATTCGGCATCTGTACCTTCGGAGTCTTTCCCGGGCGGCAGCCAGATGGATTGAGTGGGAAAATCTCGATCGCGCACTTGCACATTCAAATTCTGCACTTGTCCGTCACCGGAGACTTGAAGAAGGCGCGCACCGGGTTTCTCCAGTGGTGTCGTCGGTAGCAGGGCCCGAAAGCGATTATTGCCCATGGGAAAAGCCGGGTAGTTTTTTTGCTGTACGGAAACCGTTGGAGTCGGGCTGCTGCTGTTTACCTGAATGACTACTGACAGCGTATCTCCTAATTCGGGATTTGCCGGCGTCACCTGCACCTGCAAAGCTTGCGCGGGCGATACCAGGCTGAGAATACTGGCAATAATTCCCCCACAGGCGATCGACCTGTTCATGTTTGTTTTCAAAAGCCTACACTCCCAAATAGCATTTGCCACTATTTCCGGACTTTGCCGGCAGTTTGCTCGATTCGCACTCGCTGTCATTACCGATATCCTTAACCTTTGTCTAGCTAATGTTACACAAAGTAGCTAAATCTAGCACGCTTTGACCGAAAATGGTAAATCACTTTTAAGACTTACGCAAAGTACGCAAATGTAGCCTAAGTTAGCACAGCGCAAGGCACTATTTATCTTTCTTATTTATAGCGTTGCTGCGTAAGTTTTGACTATTTGACATAGCTATTAAGTAAATGCCACAGTGGTTAATCATACAGAGCTTAAAATGCCATGCCAAGCGAGGACGATCAACCCAGAGAATATGATGCCGTCCTTGGCGGTCAAAATTTAATTCCTAGGGATGCGGCGGTACTGGGAGGAATTGCAGGCGTTAAAAGCCGCTTGGCATCGCCCGCTGTTGAAGTGAGAATCGCTGCACTCTGCGATGCGCCCAAATATGGAGATGCCGGATTAGATTTGATACTGGGAGCATTGCAGGATGAGTCAATGCAGGTAAAATTAGCTGCCTACTCACTGCTGAAGGATAGAAATGACTTAAAGATAAAACTACAGTTTTCCAACTATTTACCAACCTTTAAATTTGATGTCATCACACTCGATTCCTCTGGGAAACAAAACAGCCGCACTAAGTCATTTGCTCGCTTTTTTTCTGAAGACTTAGGTAATTCTACTCTACTGGAAATGGTATACATTCCCGGTGGCAAATTTCTGATGGGTTCTCCTTACAGAGAAGCAGGGCGAGAGAATTGTGAAAATCCGCAGCATCAAGTTACAGTAGCCAGTTTTTATGCAGGCAAATACCCCATCACCCAAGCACAGTGGGAAGTAGTAATGGGCAACAACCTATCGTATTACGAAGGCGAAAAACATCCTGTAGAGCAAGTATCGTGGAATGATGCTGTCGAATTCTGTGACAAGATTTCGCTAAAAACCGGGAACAAGTATCGCCTCCTGAGTGAAGCAGAATGGGAATATGCCTGTCGTGCGGGTACAACAACCCCATTTCACTTTGGGGAAATAATTACCACCTATTTAGTTAACTATAGCGGACGCAAAGCCTTCGCAAATGCTTCCAAAGGACTCTACCGAGGAGAAACAACAGATGTCGGGAGTTTTCCCCCTAATTCCTTTGGACTGTACGATATGCACGGCAATGTTAGTGAATGGTGTGGCGATAAATGGCACCAAAATTATGAAGGCGCACCAACTGACGGAAGTTGCTGGGAAAGTCACGCAGGTATGGGTAGAGTGATACGTGGCGGCTACTGGGATTCTTTTGCGGTTGAGGCCCGCAGTGCCTATCGTAGATGGAATTCCGTGGGTAGCCGCGTCGCGGGCTGCGGTTTTCGCGTAGCTCTTGTTTTTGTATAGTTTGTAGGGTGCGGATTCTTCTACAGTCTGCAAGTGCGATCGACATTTCACAGCGACGCACCATCCCAAATAGGGTGCGATCGAACTAATTAAACCCTGCGGTGCGTCGCTTTGAGATTTCTCGATTTTTTACCGAGATTCTAAATTGCGACGCACCCTACACCCCAAAAAGCTGCCGCTGCTGAGGTATTGCGGTAAATCGATCGCACCCACCGCGCATCTCACCGCAACGCACCCTAAAATTAGCTTGCTTGCGTTTTCGGAAGAAACATTTTTTCAACAATATTTTTCCGCAGATAAACTGTCAATGGTTTTTCGATGAAAGAGTAGAATATGCAGCCGATAACTACGGCCAACAATGCCACTATAGCAGGGGCAAAGAAACCGTCGAAATATTTTCCTAAATTCGCCTTTTGTACAATTTTTGTAGTTGCTGATATCACCGGACTGTGGAGGAGAAATATTGAATACGAGGCATCGCCCAGGAAAATTAAAAGATAAGGAAGTCTCGGAGAATCCTTAAGCTCGATCGAAGTTGCAGCAACGATTAATATAGCTGCCAGCACTGCAAAAGTCTTGATCCGATCGAACTCTATGTTGCCCCAAGCGACAAACAGTCCTAAAATAACATATCCTAAATTTGCTATCCCAAATAGGATCCATCTGTAATTAGTAATCTTATTGTTATATTTAAGCACGATATACGCAGCTAAGCCACCCAAAACAAATTCTAGATTCATATTCCCAAATACTGTATTCAGTAAGAAAAAAGCGTCGGGAAATTGTATTATTTTAGAAAAATGTAGAAGTGTGACAAATAGCCAAGCTGACAGCATAGGCACAGACTGTTTAGGCTTGAGCCAGATAGCTATGCTGAATAATACATAAAAATAAATTTCGTAAACTAAAGTCCAACCTACATCCAGAATTGGCTTGCCATATTGAGGAATCAAAAGCAGCGACAGAATTATCTTGTCCAAACTTAAGTCTTGAGCATTCGCAAAGCCTGGAATCACTAGAAAGAAAAACACAACTGTCAGAGTAATTATCCAGTATATCGGGTAAATTCGCACGCAGCGCTTGACTAGAAATGATTTTAACTGGTCTTTTTTACCGATCGCCGATCGGTGAACGTAGACCATGATAAAACCGCTCAATACAAAAAAGTAATCAACACCACTCCACCCAGCCTGAAATAAATTAAAAAAAGTAACTTGATTTAATCTTTCAGTGCTCATCTGGTTGACGTGAAACATTACCACCAATAAAGCTCCAATCCCTCGATAAACTTGCAAGAGGTTAAGCTTTTTGTGAGGATTTGAACTCTTTGTCATTAGAAAATACCTTGTTCAAGAGTGGCAGTTGGGCTTGCTACTCAACTATAGTCAACGCTCCCCAACATAGTCAACACATTAAACACTATAATATAACTTTACACTTTTTTCATAAAGTTGTGCAAGAAGACTTCCGACTGATTGTTGACTTAGTTCTAGTTCTCGCTGCTGCCGCAGCAGGAGGACTCTTTGCATCGTTGTTGCGACAGCCGGTAATTCTCGGATACCTCCTGGGAGGGATCGTAGTTGGGCCGGCCGGTTTGGGGCTGATTAAAGAATTAATTCAGGTAGACACCCTGGCAGAATTTGGTGTTGCTTTTCTGTTGTTTGCTTTGGGAGTAGAGTTTTCATTCGCCGAACTCAATCGAGTTAAAGCAATTAGTCTGGGCGGGGGGGGCTTGCAAATTGTGCTGACGATCGCCATTACTACTGCAATTTCCTTGGGTGTAGGCTGGGTAGATTCCCCTGCCCAAGGGGTGTTTTTAGGGGCGATCCTGTCGCTTTCCTCGACGGCGGTTGTACTCAAATGCTTGATGGAACGCAATGAAGGCGGTACTTCCCACGGGCAAGTCATGCTGGGAATCTTGGTAGTTCAAGATTTGGCCTTGGGGCTAATGCTGGCTGTTTTGCCGGCCCTCAACCAGCCCGCAGAGGCGATCGGCATGACAATAGTCTGGGCCCTGGTGCGGATCGGATTATTTGCTGCGGGTGCAGTAGTAGCGGGCATTTGGATCGTACCGCAGTTGCTGCGCTACCTCGCGAGAACAGAAAGCCGGGAACTGTTTTTGCTGGGAGTTGTGGTTTTGGCTTTAGGGATTGCGCTGCTGACAGAATATCTGGGTTTCTCGATCGAGATGGGCGCATTTGTGGCTGGTTTAATGATTTCGGAGGTGGAATATGCCGACCAAACTCTAACTTATGTCGAGCCTTTGCGAGATATTTTTGCATCCTTATTTTTTGTTACCATCGGAATGTTAATCGACCCAGTGTTTCTCTGGAACCATTTAGAGTTAATTCTGGGACTGGTATTTCTAGTATTTGTCGGCAAATTCTTGATTGTAACGCCGATCGTCCGATTATTTGGCTATCCCCTAAAAACAGCATTAATCGCAGGTTTGGGCTTAGCTCAAATCGGAGAATTTTCCTTTGTACTCGCTAGTTCCGGCCAAGCTATGGGACTGGTTTCGCGAAACGTTTACCTATTAATTTTAGGAACGACAGCAGTCACCTTGGTGCTGACGCCGTTTGTATTGAGAAGCGTGCCACAGTTATTCAAGTGGGCGGAAAATTTCGGGCCTTTGCAGCGCTATTTTGACCAAACATCTCAACCTGTCGAAATAGCTGAAACTTTGCCGGAACAAAATCATGTTGTGGTTTGTGGCTACGGGCGAGTTGGCAGAAATTTAGTCAAAGTGCTGCAAAGCCGCAACTGTTCAATTGTGGTAATCGACGAGTCGGAAAGCAGAATTCAAGAATGCAGAGTGTCAGGAATTCCTTACATTTACGGGAATGCTGCTAGCTTGCACGTATTGGAAGCCGCCGGGGTAGAACGCGCCAAAGCAATGGCGATTACTCTTCCCGATCCGATGAGCACTCGTTTGTGTCTGAAGCGGGCTTTAGAATTAGTCCCGGATTTGGATATTGTGGTGCGCGCCAACAAAGATAAAGATATTGAACTGCTTTACCAACTCGGGGCTTGGGAAGTTGTGCAGCCGGAGTTTGAGGCTAGTTTAGAACTTTCAGCCCACTTGCTGGCTGGGATGGGTTTGTCTGCAATGGCTATTGGGCGGGATGTGCAGCAAATTCGCAGCAGCCGCTATCTGGAATTGCGGCCGGCGCGGGAACCTTTGGCGGTTTCGCGGGATTTGAAAGTGGCGGTTCGAGATCTCAACGGCGATTGGTACAACTTACCGGAGGGCTCTCCCATTGGTGGGATGACTCTGGAAGAAACTAACTTGCGGCAGTTGACAGGGGTCAGCGTGATGGCGATCGTCCGCGAAGATGGTGAGGAAATTGATTATCCTAACGGGAAGGCTGCTTTGCTGTCGGGCGATCGACTTTTGGTAGTGGGTGAACCGGAAGAACTGATTAGTTTTGAGTTGCTGGCGAAGGGCGAAGTTGCTGTCCCCGAGGGCGACAGTTCTTGTCAGTGGTTGAGGTTACCAGCCAACAGTCCTTGGGTTGGCCAAAAACTGTCAGAGGTAGATTTGCTCACTCAGTATGGGGTACAGGTGCGGGCGATCCGCCGGGAAGGGAAGTTTACTCGCTGGCCGGATGGAACTACTGATTTGCAAGAGGGCGATCGTTTGCTGCTGTGCGGCGGCTTCTACGAGCTCGGCTTGATGCAGCGGACGGCCTCGCCTCCGGTGCCGCAACCTGCCTTAAAGCTGCCTTTTGTCACCGCCCAAGTTAGCGAAAAGCTATTTAGCGATTAGTCATGGGGCATGGGGCATGGGGCATGGGGCATGGGGCATGGGGCATGGGGCATGGGGCATCGGGCATCGGGCATCGGGCATCGGGCATCGGGCATCGGGCATCGGGCATCGGGCATCGGTGCTGTCCCCGAAGAGCGAACGTTATTCGTCAGAGGGAAGACGGAAGATGGAAGACGGAAGCCCTGTAGGCGATGTAACGGATGTAACGGATGGAAGGAAGAGCGAACAGGAAAGATTTTCCCCATCTCCCCATCTCCCCCTCTTCCCCCTCTCCCCCTCTGCCCCTCTCCTCAGGCGTTGGGTTTGAGATAAGCAATGGCCGATCGCGAGATCAGAATTTGTGTTTCTGAGGCATCTAGGAGGCAAATGCAGCTATGATCCTGCCAAAAAATTTTGCCGGCTAGCAAGTCGCCAGTCATCAGTTTGATCTCTAACTGTTCTTTGTCTTTGATGTAGCTTTGTATTAAGCGAACGCTGGGCAATCCGGTCTCAAATTCTGACATAGTGGGAAATGGGTAAATTGGTTATTAGTCATTAGTCATTAGTCATCGGTCATCGGTCATTGGTTATTAGTCATTAGTCATTTTTTTGCTATCAACTGTCAACTGCTTGCAGGTTCGCGTAGCCGAAGGGTCAACTGCTTTACCCGCTCGCCCTTCGGCTACGCGAGGGGATAAACGCAGTCGTTGGGTCAACTATCAACTGTCAACTGTCAACTGTCAACTGTCAACTGTCAACTGTCAACTGTCAACTGTCAACTATCAAAAGAGGTTTGTTTTTATGCCGATCGAGTTTGCGAAGTATCACGGACTGGGCAATGATTTTATTCTGATTGACAACCGCCACTCCTCAGAACCAGTTTTAACACCAGAACAAGCTGTGTCCATGTGCGATCGACATTTTGGGATCGGTGCAGACGGCGTGATTTTTGCTCTTCCGGGTCAAAACGGCACTGACTATACGATGCGGATTTTTAACTCCGACGGTTCGGAACCGGAAATGTGCGGCAATGGGATTCGCTGTTTGGCTAAGTTTATCGCCGATTTGGAAGCAGCGGAAATTCACCCCCCCCAGCCCCCCCGGGCTTCGGGGGGGAGTAAATCTAAGACTGAGTATCGCATCCACACTCTGGCGGGTGTGATTAGCCCCGAATTGCGATCGGACGGTCAGGTTAAGGTGGATATGGGACTTCCCCGGCTAATGGCTGCGGAAATTCCGACAACTTTGGCTGCAACAGATGCCAAAGTGATAGATGTGCCGATCGAAGTTGCCGATAAATCTTGGTCTGTTACCTGCGTCAGCATGGGAAATCCTCACTGCATTACCTTTGTAGACGATGTTTCGGCTGTGGCTTTGGAAACTGTCGGCCCTCAATTCGAGCACCATCCAGCCTTCCCGCAGCGTACAAATACTGAATTTATTCAAGTTATACGACGGGACTACATAAAAATGCGTGTGTGGGAAAGGGGCGCAGGTGTTACTCTAGCTTGTGGGACTGGTGCTTGTGCTGCTGTGGTGGCTGGGGTGTTGGTCGGAAAGTGCGATCGAACAACTGCTGTTGAACTCCCAGGTGGCGTTTTGGAAATCGAATGGGCAGAAGTTTCTGGGCGGATTTACATGACTGGGCCAGCACAGCAAGTATTTACTGGTTGTCTTAGTCAGTTGTCAGTTGTCAGTTGACAGTTGTCAGTTGACAGTTGTCAGTTGACAGTTGACTGTTGTGATTAGTCATTAGTCATTAGTCAGTTATGATTAGTCATCAGTCAGAAGGAGTTTTTTGTGGAATTGACAAACAAGGAAAATTCTTGAATTCCAAATTTTTCTTTAATTCTTTAATTATGAAGAATGATGAATGAATAATCCCTTGCACCTTCTGAATTCATTGACTAATAACTAATAACTAATAACTAATGACTAATGACTAATAACTAATAAATCAGCCTGAATTCTAAAATCTAAAATCTAAAATCTAAAACTAAGTAGGTGGATGTGCATGGCTGGAGGTATTTATCTGATTCAGGACGAGGACAGGCTGGTAGAAATGATGGAACAGCCCTACGACTCGGAAGACCAGTTACAAGACTTGCTTGTAACTTATCCTAATCTGATTGCCGGAGATCAAATCGATCGGGCGACGGCGCGGAGGTGGCTGTTAATTTCACGGGAAGCAGCAGTGTCCACCGATGAGGAAAGTGCCGTCCAGTGGTCGCTGGATCACTTGTTTCTCGACCAAAATGCAGTTCCTACTTTGGTGGATGTCAGGCGCACTCCTAATGCTGCACTCCGGCAAAAAGTTTTGGGTCAGTCGATCGACTATGCTGCTAATGCGTTGGTTTACTGGCCAATAGATTCAATTATTGCTCTGTTTGAAGCCAATTGTCGCGATCGGGGTCGCGATCCCGAACAGATTTTTGAAGAGTTTCTCGGTGCGGATGCTAATGAAGACCTATTTTGGCAGAAAGTTAAAACTAATTTGCAAGCCGGTAAAATTCGCTTAGTATTTGTAGCAGACGAGATTTCCGCTGAAATGCGCCGAGTTGTGGAATTTCTCAACGAACAAATGGATCCGCTTGAAGTTTTGGCCCTGGAAATTAAGCAATATGTAAGTGAAGATGGTTTGAGAACCTTGGTTCCCAGAGTTATCGGTCAGACAGCCGAAGCACAGCATAAAAAATCCAACGCAATGCGCGAAAGAAGGCGCTGGGATGAATCGTCATTTTTTGCGGAAATCAAAGCCAGACAAGGCGCGGACGAGGCGCAAATGGCAAGATCGATATACCTTTGGGCGAAAAGTCAAGAACCCGAAATTCAAATCCATTGGGGAACGGGGGACACCTACGGGGGTTTCGCGGCCGGGTTGCATCACAGGGGCAGAAAACCATATCAGTTATTCACTGTAGATATTGCTGGCAGAATGGAGATTTCTGCTGACGATTACGGTTCCCAACCGCCATTTAATGCTGAACAAAATTGGCTGGAATTGAGAAATAAGCTAAGTTCGATCGGTCTTTCGCTACCTACAGAACCGGGCGAGAGAAGGTCGCCGAGTCTGGCTTTATCTACTTTGGAAGACGAATTTGCCCTCCAGCAAGTTATGGAAACGTTCAACTGGGCGATCGAACAAATTAAAAAGTTATAATCATCAGTCATGTGTACGGTTTGTAGTGAGGACTTTAGTCCTTATAATTCAGAGGAATAAAGTTCTCACTACGAACCAATCTTATTAGGGGAAATTGACTGGATATAATATGCACTAATGACCAATGACCAATGACTATTGATAGCGAACAAATTAAAATTTTATAATCATCAGTCATGTGTACGGTTTGTAGTGAGGACTTTAGTCCTTATAATTCAGAGGACTAAAGTTCTCACTACGAACCAATCTTATTAGGGGAAATTGACTGGATATAATATGCACTAATGACCAATGACCAATGACTATTGATAGCGAACAAATTAAAATTTTATAATCATCAGTCATGTGTACGGTTTGTAGTGAGGACTTTAGTCCTTATAATTCAGAGGACTAAAGTCCTCACTACGAACCAATCTTATTAGGGGAAATTGACTGGATATAATATGCACTAATGACCAATGACCAATGACTATTGATAGCGAATGTTTGCTTGTTTCAAACGTCGCAAAGCTTCTCCCAGTCGATCGCAATCTGCAATCAAACTAACCCTCACATATCCTTCACCGCCAGGGCCGAAAGCATTGCCAGGAGTAACAACCACACCGGTTTTCTGCAAAACATTCAGGGCAAAATCTGTCGAACTCATGCCCGGAGTGCAAGGAACCCAAAGATACATTGCAGCCAGAGGCTTGGGAATATTCCACCCCAATTCTGCCAATCCTGCAACCATAAAATCGCGGCGAGTGCGGTAGCGTTCCTGCACTTCGTGCAAGTAACTATCTGGTAATTGCAACGCTGTTTCTGCTGCTGATTGCAAGGCAGAAAATATGCCGTAATCTAAGTTAGTTTTTAACGTCCGCAAACCTTGAATGATCCGGCTGTTTCCAACTACAAAACCGACTCGCCAGCCGGCCATATTGTAGGTTTTTGACATGGTGTGAAATTCGACTCCAATTTCTTTGCCGCCGGGAATTTCTAATAAACTTGTCGGTTGATAGCCGTCAAAGGCTAATTCCGCATAACACAAGTCGTGCACCAACAAAATTTGATGTTTGTGCGCGAAAGCAACAATATCTTTGTAAAATTCGCGGGGGGCCGTTGCTCCGGTCGGATTGCTGGGATAATTAAAGTAGAGGATTTTTGCTTGTTCGGCTACGCTGTCGGGAATGGAACCTAGGTCAATTACCCAGTCATTCTCTGGTTTGAGGATGATGTTGTGAACTTTGGCACCGGCGATGATTGGGCCGCGAAATAATACGGGATAAGCGGGACTCGGTACTAATACTAAGTCGCCGGGATTGATATAGGCGATCGCAAAATGTGCTAAACCTTCTTTAGAACCCAATAAAGGCAATGCTTCGCCTTCTGGATCGAGTTCAACATTGTAGCGACGGCTGTACCATTTGGTAATTGTGCGGCGAAAACTGGCAGTTCCTTCAAAGGGGGGATAGCCGTGATTTGCAGGATTTTGGATAGCTGCGACGGCGGCTTCTACTACCGGTTGCGGAGTCGCACCGTCGGGGTTTCCCATTCCTAAGTCTATTAAATCTAGTCCTTGTTCGCGGGCGCGGGCTTTGAGTTCGTCGAGACGGGCAAATACGTAGGGCGGTAGTTTTTGCAACCTGTCAGCAGGGCTAATCCAATCCAAGGTCATTTTTTCTGTATCAGTTATTAGTTGTTTTCCTGGTTCGTAGTAAGGACTTCAGTCCTTTCTCACACAGTTTTTTAAGGACTTCAGTCCTTACTACAAACTGTTTTAATTCTTAATTTTTAATTGTCCCACAAGTGGTGCGGTAGAAAACATCAGATTTTGCCTGGTTCGTAGTAAGGACTTCAGTGCTTTTTAGGGCAACCTTTCAAGGACTAAAGTCCTTACTACAAACTTTTTTAATTCTTGATTTTCAATTCTCCCACAGGTGCGGTGGTAGAAACCATTGCTGCCATTAATTGTTCGGGAACGACTTTAAATGGGAGTCTGTGGATGTCAGAATTGGGATAGCAGGCTATTTCGGCGGCGCGCTGCAATTGTGTGAGGCTAACGTCTCCGAGTCCTAAGTCTTCTAAAGTTTGGGGCAATCCAATCTCGGCGTAGAATTTTAGCAGTTGCTGTCTGGCGGTTGCTGCTAGTTGATTGTTTTGCAGAATTTCTTCTAGCCGCAGTTGCACTAATATGCCGTAGGCAACTTTTTCGCCGTGCAATGTGCCGTGACTTGCTAATAGATGAGTTAGGCCGTTGTGGACGGCGTGGGCGGCGACAGTGCGACATTGGGCGCCACCAATTCCGCCGATTACTCCTGCTAGCAATACGGCGGCGTCTGTGACTTCTTGCCAGGTTTCGCTACCTGGTTCTTTGAGGGCGGCGGCTGATTTTTGGAACAGGATATCGCGCAGGATTCTAGCTTGTTGGACGGCAGAAATTATCAGAGTTTGTTCGGAGTGTCCGCTGCTGACTGATGCTTCGTACCATTTGGCGATCGCATCTCCAATTCCTGCTACTAATGTCCGCTGCGGTGCTGTTTGAATTAAGCCGTAGTCGAGTATCAATAAATCGGGACATCTGGCTAATGTGACATCGTATTGAAAGGCACCTTGTTCGGAATAAATATTAGAAAGTGCTGTCCAAGCGGCGCAGGTGGCTGCTGATGTGGGGATGGTGACGATCGCAATTTGGCACTGATGGGCGAGAAGTTTGGCTGCATCCAAGGCTTTGCCGCCACCGACGCCGATGATGAAGTCGGCTTTGTGGGTTTGGACGGCTGCGCGGAGGGTTTCGAGGCTTCTTTCGCTGCAATCGTTGCCGTAGGCTGTTTGCGCGGATTCTAATTGCTGCTGTTCGAGAATTGGTTGCAGGTAGGGTTGCGCCGTGGCGAGGGAGTTGCTACCGCCGACTATTAGGGGCCGCTTTCCGAAACGGGCGATCGCATCTCCGGCTTGTGCGAGGGCGTTTTGACCGCGCAAAACACAGGCGGGAGCAATTGTCAAGGAATAAATTGCAGTAGGGGTGGCGGTTTTGGTGCTTTGGATGTGAGTCATCGAACCACTAGATAAGTGACGGGAAGGTTGACGCTTTGCAGGATTGCTGGATTTTATAGGATAACTCTAACTCGTGTTGGCCAACATGGTAACTTTTGTAAAGTTTTTATTAAGTATTGTGGTTGGGCATGGATTGCGGGAGTGGTAAGGGCGATCGGTATAATAGATGTACAGCACGGTGAGGATAAAACCGATGACTCAAAATTTTCAAGACTTATCCACACAGCAATTCGCTGATTTATCGGTGTTTCCTGGGACAAGTTGGGTGGTATTAGCTGAGCCTGTGCCACAAGGATCGATTCATCGCTTGAAGATGAAGCAAGGTACAATTATTCCAGTTCATACTCATCCGGCTGATGAGTATGTGTTCGTCGTTTCGGGTAGTCTTAAAACGGGCGATCGAGTGTGTGAAGCGGGATGCTTTTGGACAACCCCAAAAGGAACAAGACAAGGAGCGCATGAAGCGTTAACCGATGTAGAGTTAATCACTATTCGGCTGGGAGCAATGGGAGAATTTGAAGGAACATAACTGAGGATGAATGGATACCTGTGCAGCTAAATATCGCTAGTATATCCCAATACAGTTTACTTAAGAAAAATCTGACTTGCCCAAAATGGCTGTATTGCCAGAAAATCGTCAGATGAAATTCATCAAAAGCGTTAAGTAAACCGTATTAAATTATAATCCACTCCATCAAGAGAAGAGTTTTGAACCACAGAGGGCGCAGAGGGCGCAGAGGGAAGAGTATTGCGAGGGTTTTGGATGTCGTAAAAAAACCTTTTGTCCCTCCCCTCTCTGTGTTCTCTGCGTTCTCTGCGGTAAAATCTTCTTAAGATCTATTTCACCTCTTTATAATCCAAAAATCGTCAGATGAAATTTATCAAAAGCGTTAAGTAAACCGTATTGTAGTATATCCATCTTAATTTTTCATAAAATGTGAGAGCAAATTGCACTCAAATCCTAAAAACATGGCAGTGAGCAAACCTACTATTCTGTCGATCGCACTTTTATTAGTCCTAGGAAGTTCAATTTTCCTAAATATTCTGCTTTTGGGTCGAGCCAAACAGTATTATCGCGAACTCAATCAAACTCGTTTAGATCCTCTGGGATTGACCAACCATCCCATCAATGCCCAGCCAGCTACTAATACCAAGCAAACCCGAGTGGTTTTCTTTGGTGACTCCAGGGCCGCCAGTTGGACATCACCCAATCTCGGTGAATATGAGTTTATTAACCGGGGAATTGGTTCTCAAACCTCTGTTCAGGCGATCGAGAGATTTGCCTATCATGTGAGTTCCTTAAAACCAAAAATTGTAATTATCCAAGTTGGTGTCAACGATCTGAAAACCATTCCCTTGTTTCCAGAAAGCAGAAATGCGATCGTTGCTAATTGTCAAGCAAATATTAAGCGAATTGTCGAAGAATCTAAGAATCTAGGTGCAGTAGTAATCGTGACTACTATTTTCCCGGTCGGAGAAGTGCCACTAGAACGCAAACCTTTTTGGTCTGATGACATCAGTCGGGCAATTAAAGAAGTCAATACCTACATCGCTACCTTAGCGGGAGATAAAGTTATAGTGTTTGATACATTCCCGATTCTTGGCGATAGTCAGGGCAAAATCTTGCCGCAATATAAACGCGATGAACTACACTTGAACGCACAGGGGTATGAAATTCTAAATCAGAATTTGTCGCGAATGCTAAATACAAGAGGGCAGAATAAAATATAGTCAGGACTTTAGTCCTGGGATGGATGGGGACTCGCATTCCTCACTACGAAACTTTTGTATTTCGGGTAATTGACTGGATAGGGTATTAGTGGGATTTAAATTTATTATCAAAATGGGAAAGAAGAAATGTCTTAATGCGAAACGGCTCAAAAGAAATCAGGTTCAGGAATTAATAGAATCTGAGGGAAGACTGCATGAGGAATTTACAAAATTCTTTGAGGAGACATATAGCACGGGATACAAGAATCAGCCTCAAATTTATGAGTTATCAAATGATAGATTTCTATTTGTTTCCGATCCGAAAGGATTTTTAAGTCCTGGTAAAGGAGATATTTACTCTAAAGAATATTTTCTGCACATGATTCGATGGACACAGAAGGTGAGGGATGACTATGCTAATAATCGCGGTAATTCTGTAAGTCATTGGATGTATTTTTCAAAAAATAAATTACAGCTTGTTAACAAGGTTGATGAATTAATTAATGAGTTAACAATTTATTTGGATATTTTGGATGAGGAGTTGGATTATTCATACAAAAGTTTAGACATTGTATCTAGCAAGGCTGAAAGTTATGGATATGAAAAACTTCAAGCTGATTTATACGATAATTTAATTGCGTATGTAGGAGAGGTTATACGACGCAGAGTAAAAGGTAATTGGGTTATTAGAGAAGATTATCCAGGTTCTGAATACCCTGTTATTCAAGTAAATAATGGCGTACTTATGCCTATTAATGTGGTGTGGCAAGAGCTAGGTAGGCTTGAATCAATAAATCTACGACAAGAAACTGCTAATGAAATAAGACGATTTTCACTCAAATATCGGTAGATATCAAATTTTACTAGATTTAGATATGTTGCGCTGCTTAATATTTATTTGATGTCTTTTGCGGCGCTGTTTTAATTAAGCCGTAGTCGAGTATCAATAAATCGGGATATCTGGCTAATGTGACATCGTAAGTGACGGGAAGGTTGACGCTTTGCAGGATTGCTGGATTTATACGATAACTCTAACTCGTGTTGGGCAACATGGTAACTTTTGTAAAGTTTTTATTAAGTATTGTGGTTGGGCAGGGGTTGCGAGAGTTGTAATGGCGATCGCTTAAATATTAGAATTGAGGCTTAACGTACAAATCCCAAATTCGTTTCACTACTTCTGCATCTGATTGAGAAATTTGTCCGATTTTCGCCAGTAACAAAGACTTTTCCAGACTATCCAATCTAGACAAGCGTACTGTTGAAGCAACGCGCAAACCGCTAGCTGCCCAATCATTAAGAAATACATCAGTTTGGCTGCGGGGTTTTGCAGAGGTGACGGCTGCTGCTACCACATCTTCGCCATCCAGCCACAGTAAAAGTACGGGACGTTTTTTAAAGTCTGCGCCATTTGTAAAGGGAATATTTGCTACCCAAAAATCACCCGGTTCAATAGTCATCATAAAGTCCTTCGTCTTCGGGTGCGTAGCTGTTCAAAAAAGCCTCGTGGCTGCGAGTAATAGCTGAGTCAATTAAAGATTCTTCGCCATCAAGTACCGAAAACTCGGTTAATTCAGGATAATTCAAAAAATCTTCGGCTGTAGCTGTTATATATGGTGCTAGTATTTTATGGCGTTCTGCGATCGGCAATCTAGCAATTTCTGTAAGTGATAGCTTGAGGGGAGGTGCGGTTGTTGGCGAATTGTTAGATTCAGAACTTTCGCTGGGTAACTGCTTTTTGTGTTCCACTTTTTGCACGAGGAATTGTGCAAAATCAAGCACTTCCTGTTGTTTCTCTGCTGGCAATTGTCGCAGATTCTCTAACACAGCTTGCTCAAAATTAATTGTTTCTGGCATATGAATTACCTTCCTTAAGCGTCGATCAGTTTAGGGTGCATCTCTTTTGGGCAAGGGCGAAGCATTTCGGCACATAATTTATGAACCAGAATCAGAGATTTACTGCCGAAATGCTTCGCCCCTACGAGGATATTTGCATTCATTGAGATGCACCTATTAGTTTATTTGTCACGCAGCTAAGTTTAGTTTGCTCAACTAAAGAGCATAATTGCGGGTTTGGGCGAAGTAAATGCTATAATGTACCAGTAAAATCTGAACTCCAAATTAAAGCTTTTACTCATCTAACTCCACCATCAAGTCGGCAATTACTAGCGCGTTAATATTGTAACAAGTCTATCCTGCAAAGCCAACTAACCATCGCCTTGAACCTCAATAGTATAACTGTAGCCCTGTTCAGTCAGAAACAGTTGCCGATGCCGCGCAAAATCCTCCTCGCAAGTTTGTAGCGAAACTAATGTATAAAAACTCGCAGTATGTCCGTCAGATTTAGGCCGGAGAATTCGTCCCAGGCGCTGCGCTTCTTCTTGGCGAGAACCATATTTACCTGATACTTGAATTAACACGTCGGCATCGGGTAAATCGACGGCAAAGTTGCCCACGCGAGACAGAATTAATCCGGGAATCTCTTTGTGGCGGAATGCTTCGTATAACCGATCGCGCTCAACCTGTTTTGTCTTCCCCGTAATCAACGGCAAATCGGTAACTCGGGCGATCGCATCTAACTGTTCGAGATACTCACCAATAATTAAAATACGGTGTCCCGCCTCTTTTTGCAACAAGCTTTGCACCACATCCAACTTACCCGGATTTTCAGCAGCAATCCGAAACTGGCTGCGGCGGGGCGCGAGGGCATATTCCATTTTTTCGGCCTCATTTTGGGCGACGCGGATTTCGGTACAATTGGCTGTGGCAATAAATCCCTGTCCTTCCAATTCGCGCCAAGGTACGTCATAGCGCTTGGGCCCAATCAATGTGAAAACATCGCCTTCTTTCCCGTCTTCGCGAATCAATGTCGCAGTCAAACCTAACCGCCGTCGCGCTTGTAAGTCGGCGGTAATCCGAAATATCGGTGCGGGTAATAGATGAACTTCATCATAAATAATCAGTCCCCAGGATTGCGCGTTAAATAACTCGAAGTGCGGGAATTCATCATCTTTAGTCGATCGATAACTGAGCATTTGGTAAGTCGAGAGAGTTACAGAAGCCGTTTTTTTGCTGTTGCTGCTGTACTCGGCGATCGCATCTTCAGTTAAACTCGTCTTGTCCAATATTTCCCTGCGCCACTGGTGCACCGAAGTCAAACTGCTGGTGAGAATCAGTGTCTTTTGCTGCACCAAACTCATCGCAATCATCCCCACAATCGTCTTACCAGCACCGCACGGTAGGACGATCGTCCCACTGCCACCTCTAACCTCTCCTCCTTGATAGAATGCCTCTACGGCTTCCTTTTGATAGGCGCGCAAATTAAAGGGTAAGTCGCCTCCTAAAGTGCGATCGCGCAACGCAATCGCCAACTCGGCACCCTCGATATATCCAGCCAAATCTTCCGCCGGATAACCTACTGCTAGCAAAGCTTGTTTGAGTACACCGCGATTCCCCGCATCAACTTGAAAGCAAAGATCCGAGATCCGCTTACCTAACAGCGGTTTTACGCGATCGTCCCGCACTAACAACTCCGTCAGCGGGCGATCGACAATCCGCAGTTGTAAATCGGGATTTTCTGCATCAATCCTTTCAATTACCGTCAATCCGTAGCGCGTACCGAGTAGTTCAATTTCCTGCGCTACCGATTCGGGAATATCATATTTAGCATACTTTCGCAGCGCTGCGATCATCAATTCAACTAACATTCCCGCCGCCCTGGCATTCCACACACTTAAGGGCGTGATCCGATAGGTGTGGATGTGTTCGGGACTTTTGATTAATTCGGCAAAAGGTGCGATCGCTTCTCGTGCTAATTTCGCTGTAGGGGCGTGAACTTCTAGTAAGATTGAGCGATCGCTTTGCACGATCAAAGCATTTTCAGCAACATAACTCATAATTAACAGTTGACAGTTGACAGTTGACAGTTGACAGTTGGCAGTTGATAGTTTGTAGGGGCGGTGCCCCCGTGCCCGCCCTCTCTTAGTTGGCAGTTGACAGTTGACCTGGGACAGTTGATAGTTGATAGAAGGAAGAAAGCCCTTCGACTTCACGATCGGGTAAAAAGAAGAAAGAGGGAAGAAGGAAGAAATGTTTGGTTTATTTCTTCGAGTCTATGTCAAAGGTGCGTCGCGATCGAGATTGTATATCTTTTTAGGGATTTATCGCCAGCGACGCACCCTACAAATACTGGCGATTAGGGTTTTTCCCCCCTAGCCCCCGCAACGATTTGGGGGGGGGACAGGATGCTTCTCAAAGTCCCCCTTTTTAAGGGGGATTTAGGGGGATCTGGCCTCGGCTATAAACGAAAGATACAAAAGTCGCCATTGTTGAGACTAATACTATCAGGCGTATTATTTATCGCTCTGGGGTAAGACATAACCCATTTGCCGCAGGGCGGTGCGAAATTTCGTTTCCTGGCCCAATGGAACCGCTAAAGTGCGATCGCCCGCCAACTGACAGAATTTTTTAGTACGGGAATCATTTGCAATCAGCAATGCTAAATGGGCGGTAGTACATTCGATCAACCTGACAGTACCTATATCTTGCACGCTATTCGATCGCTCTGTAACATCCGTCAGAAATTGTTGCACAGTTTGCGGCAGCGGTTCAATACTCCGGGCGTCCAAAAACTCTGTAAACTCGGCTAATGGATATCCGTTTTCAATGGCTGCAAAGATTTTTGGGCGATCGAGTCGCCACACCACATCCGAAACTTTCTTAGTATAGACATCAAGGACGATCGCATCAGATGTCTCGACACCATCTCCCGCCGCAATAATTTCTAGATTCGGCAATACCCGCAGCGTTTGACGAACCTCAATTACTGGCGGAGTATACTTATCCGTCAACTCCAAACAATAAGCCCCCAAAGCCGTCAAACGAAAATATACTAAGCCATCATAACGACTGAGGAATTCCAGATCGTCCGTTCCCCAAAGATAGTCATAATCGGATGGTATGAGTAACGGATCGACATATGCAACATCAATGATTCCCAAAGTTGCAGCATACTCAAACAAAAAACAGCGCATATATCGTTCTTCCAGAATCGGCCAACTGTAACCACCCAATTCTGATAAGTTCCCATATCCAGCTTCACCAATATACAGACAGTAGGGTTCCTCAGTCACCTCAAACCTATGGCCCGTTGCGACTAGATATTTACTAAAGTCATGAAACATAACCCACTTACCTACAGGACATTCTGCGAGCACAGTGACGATCGCATCTCTCCGCCACGTCACATCCGTCATGCCATTTGCGCCCCTCCCAGTTTGTCCTTTAATCGCATCAATGCGGCGAAATTCATCAAAGATTTTTGTCTTTAACCAGCGTTTCCATGCTGTCTGTAAACCTTTGGCGGGTGATTCTAGTAAAGCTTTTTGTCCCGCTTTCGTCAAAACTAGCTTTTTGCCCGATCGTTCCGCGAACTTGCTTCCTTGGGCTATCATTATCCAAGCAAAGGGCTTGATGCTACCGATTTCAGCGAATACTTCATCATCGTAGTCGCTATCCTTGGCTAAGGTAATTTGACGCTGTTCCTCATTATAAAAATCACCACCTTGCAATATAGAGGCGATCGCCTTTACACTTCCAGCAGTAGGCAAACCAGTTTTATCGCTAACAGCAACTTTACCCGACTGAATCAGACGCAAAACCGCTGCAAAATCCTTTGTAGCTGCCAACTGTGTTTCACAAGAAGTCAAGGGAATATCGTATTCTTCTATCTCCTTTTGTTTTGTACTGTAGTTATATCTTTGAACGCGGAGTTTAACCTGATTTTGGACTGTTTCACCAACATTATCTAACGTGGCTTCTTCGGGTGGTGGAACAAATTTTAGCAATTCTTCTTCTAAATCGTAGGGTATCTGCCTGCCATAAATAAACAAGCATAGCAGTGATGGTTCTCTGTTACTTCCATAGCGATCGCTTGTTCCAAGATTTGCTGGTTCTCCGTATTTTGCGCTAAATATCTCCGGAAAATAAATACCATCTTCCCCATGTATAACTTCAGCTACAGCCGCTTTTTGAAGGTCGTCTAATTTCGCCCACACCTTCCGAAGGTTCTCTCCCCGCAATTGCGATTTAATTCCATCAACCAGATCCGCTTTACGGGTTAATTTACGAGGATCGGGTAATAATGCTTTGAGCTTTTTTAAATCGTCAACAATTATTCCTTCTAGTGCCTGTTGGAGGCTAAACAGGTTATTTATGGCTGTGTTACGCGACATAATATTTGACAATGCGCCCGCTTCAAAATTGTTTTTGCAACCCAAATATAACAACTTTACCGGATGCAAAACTTGAACTTTTGTTACAAAACTCCAGAAATTTGGTTAAACAGTTACGGTACGATGAACCGGAACGGTGCATAGGTTATTTGTTTTAATTTTTAATGGAATATTTCCCACCCTAAAATTACCCCGTTCAACAGTCATCATCAAGTTCTTCGTGAGTGTCTCACATTTTTGCTTTTAATCCTTGGAGGTTGGCTGTTTTCTTCTACCAAACAAACCCGACATACTTAAACCTGTCACAAGCAAGCCGAGCATTCCCAATCCGTTTAAAATTGGGTAAATTGCTTGCAAGTGAAAGATTTCGCCTGTATGAATTTTCAACAAGAATCTCGATGAAATTTCTATACCAAGGGGCCACTCTCGGATGATTGTGATAGCCATTCCAGTCAAAACGGTCAGCACGATCGGCAAAGCAACAATAATGCCTATAATGCGGTGGTACTTGCGAAATCCTCTATTCATAATAATGTTCAAGTTTTGAGAATACTGAGGTTATAGTAGAAGGGAGCATTGAGTGCTTGTTTATGCGTAAGTCCGAGCATATAATTATTACATAAATTATGCACTCTGACCCAGAAAAACCAGAGTTTTTAACTTGTATTCAAGTTGAGAACCAATTACGGAGTTGAAAAACTCGGCTTCTGCGTATAAGACACTAGAATCAAGCAGTTAGTAGTCGATATTAGGACTTAGGAATGCTACTAATAGTTTTTTCAAGAGATTGCAATTGTGCCAGCACTTGGTCTTTACTAGGCTTTGTTTTTTTCAGTTATGCCATTACTTTTTCGGCAGTTTCTTCAACTGCATCGTAGCTTTTAGGCGATTTTTTCTTGATGCCGTCTTCTACTTTCTTCCAAGCAGTCTCAAACTTGTCAAATTCAGTTTTGGCTTTGGCAAAGTTTCCAGTCTGAACTGCTGCTTTGGTATTAGTAACTACACTGAGCAACTCTGCATAGCTAGCGGGAGATGCTGCTTTGTCAGATGTGCTTACAGCAGTAGCAGCAGGAATTTGTGAAGGTGAAGTCTTCGGAGTGGAAGCTTCCTGGGCGCCGTCGCAACCAGCCAAAGCCAGAAGGGTGAACGCACCAACCACAAGAATTTGATTTAAACGAGCCATGAACAATCCTCAAAAAAATTAATAGTACTCTCTATTTTGCCACAAAAACAGCAGATAGCTTGGTGAAATAATCTGCAATTTTTGCGATCGATCGCAGTTAGCAGCAGAGGTAAGATAGCCGTACTGCTAACACCGTCATTGTCTGTGGCAATCCTAAATGATTCAGATCGATTTGTAGGGGTAGTGCCCCCGTGCCTACCCCTTATCTATAGCGCGATCGCGGGCCATCGAGTCCCTACAATAATTACACAAATGATGCGAGAATCGCTATAGACGGTTGCGCGAGTTAAAAAAACAGAGTTTCGGGAATTTCGGTAATGTTCTAACTCGCAGAATTTAACAACCTAAACGTAACATCAAAATGTTACTTGACCGACACTGACATAGTGTAACTTGCACCTCCTCTTTCTGTGCCGACAGCTATTTCATAGTCTCCTGTGTGGCTCAATTCTCCAGACCAGCTTTTTGATTCTTTAACTATCGTCTTTGTCTTTGGGTCTATGATGTTAAAAACAGCATTTTTCTCAAGGGATTGGATCTCGATCTTCATCTTTTGTCCTTTTTTAGCTTTGATCAAATAAGTATTGACAGTGCCGCGGGCTACTCCTCCTTTGATTTCGGCTAAATGAGTACCTTTTTTGAACTGGATTCGCTGCTGAACCTTAGCCATTAAAACGGCAGGTTTTTCGGAAGTTACTGGCGAGGAAACAATGCTGGATATAGCTTTTACTGAAGCCGGAAAAATCATCGAGACACTTAAGCCGATTATCAAATAATTTATCGGGTGTTTGATTTTTTTTGCTGGTTTGTTCATGGGAGTTTAACAGTAAGATGGAAATTTGTTTGCTTGTAAGATTATAGCTAACTGGGGCTGTCTGCGCGCGATCGCCCTTACCAGAAAGAATTGGTTGAAAGCCCCAACCCCGAGCGGGAGAAATTAAAATCAGACTATTCATTACTCCAATCCTCGGACTTCTGGGTAGAGGTCGTTCTCAAACTGTCAACTGTCAACTGTCAACTGTCAACTGTTGAACGCCAACTTGATTGCAGAGGGAACCCCGAGATGTGAGATAATTTTAGGCGATCGAGACTGTCGATTTTCCATTTTCCGATTTGAGATTTTAGATGAAACACGCTTGATGTGAGATAATTCTAGGCGATCGCAAATTACAGATTACTGCACAGTCGCCAGCGGGTGCGGTACAGTAAAAACACCCGCAGCGCGGTGTTACCCAAAAAATTGTACACTTCCTAATTATCGCAAACCAGACGACATGACTCAACAGCCAACCATCACCTACCGCACCGAAAGCGACTCGATGGGAGACAAACAAATCCCATCTACTGTTTACTACGGCATCCAAACTCTGCGCGCCGTTGAAAATTTTCCAATTAGCGGTATTAAGCCTTTATCAACTTACGTCGATGCTTGCGTTTTAATTAAAAAAGCTGCCGCCATAGCTAACGGTAAACTCGGCTGCATTCCTGAAGATATCAGCGCAGCACTGATTAAAGCGGCTGATGAAGTTTTAGCGGGAAATTTACGCGATCAATTTGTCGTTGATGTCTACCAAGCAGGCGCCGGAACTTCTCACCACATGAACGTCAATGAAGTTCTTTCCAATCGCGCTTTGGAAATTATGGGCGATGAAAAAGGTAACTACAAGCGCGTTAGTCCCAACGATCACGTAAACTACGGTCAATCAACCAATGATGTGATTCCAACTGCAATTCGGATTGGCGGATTGTTGGCTTTGGAAAAAACTTTGTTTCCAGCTTTGTCTGGGGCGATCGCATCCCTGGACAAAAAAGCCTTAGAATTCCACAATATCGTCAAATCCGGCCGCACTCACCTGCAAGATGCCGTCCCGGTGCGACTCGGCGAAACCTTCCGCGCTTGGGCACAGATTCTTAGAGAGCACAGTGCCAGAATTGCCACTGCTTCCGGAGATTTAACATCCTTGGGATTGGGCGGAAGTGCCGCGGGAACTGGCTTAAACACTCACCCAGAATACTGCGAAAAAGTCGCTCAAATTCTTTCGGAGTTAATCCAAAAACCTCTGAAACCAGCACCACATTTAATGGCAGCAATGCAGAGTATGGCGCCGTTTGTCAATGTCTCCGGCGCCATCCGAAATCTAGCTCAGGATTGCGTTAAAATGTCCCACGACTTGCGTTTGATGGACTCGGGGCCAAAAACGGGTTTCAAGGAAATTCAACTGCCTCCCGTCCAACCTGGTTCGTCCATTATGCCTGGGAAATACAATCCGGTGATGGCAGAAATGACATCGATGGTTTGTTTTCAAGTTATGGGTTACGATAGCGCGATCGCCCTAGCAGCCCAAGCAGGACAATTAGAATTGAACGTGATGATGCCCCTGATCGCCTACAATCTGATTCACAGCATCGAAATTTTGGGCAACACCATCAGCGCCCTGACAACCAAATGCCTCGACAAAATTGAAGCCAAGGGCGATCGATGTCTCGCCTACGCAGAAGGCAGTCTCGCCCTCGTTACCGCCCTCAATACTCACATCGGCTATCTCAACGCCGCCGCCGTCGCCAAAGAATCTCTCGAAACCGGCAAATCTTTGCGGCAAATTGTGCTGGAACGCGGTTTAATGAGTGCAGAAGACTTGGCAACAGTTCTGGATTTGGAGAAAATGAGCGCGATGCCAGTATCTTCTGCTAATGTTTAGGCGATCGCAGGTATAAGCCAATGCCCTTGGGAGAAGAAAACCGGCGGTTAAAATTATATTATTTTCTTCAGTCCACGGAGGTGGACTTCGTTTGTTTAGACGCGGTTTCAACCGCCGTCTTCGTTTGTTTAGACGCGGTTTCAACCGCCGTCTTCGTTTGTTTAGACGCGGTTTCAACCGCCGTCTTCGTTTGTTTAGACGCGGTTTCAACCGCCGTCTTCGTTTGTTTAAACGCGGTTTCAACCGCCATCTTCGTTTGTTTAGACGCGGTTTCAACCGCCATCTTAATCTTTTCAACTCTAAAGTTTGGGAGCAATATTTATGCGCGCAGGTTCCTTTGGCAAAGTAACTCAAGATAAAGAGAACACCACTCAAGTGACATTTCATTATGTGGAAGGTCACACGGAAACCTTTACTGTTCCGATGCCTGCACAAGAATTTCAAGAGGAAGTGCTAAATTTGTTAAATCAACCTTGGTTGACTTTTCATCTAGTCGATCAAACGGTTTTTATCTGCACGGCCCGGTTGGTGAAAGTGGAAGTTAAACCTGCTATCCCGGAACTTCAAGGTCAAGGAATTTTCTCTAACTCCCTGCGAGTTAGTACCATGCAGCGGGCTGCTTCTGGCAGATTGCCGATGTCTACTTAAACTTGGTAATTGGTAATTGGTAATGGATAATTGGTAATTGGTACTTGGTAATTGGTAATCACGAAGTAAAAAAATACTAATAATCCATTTCTCCTGCCAATTCTCGATCGCCAATTACCCATTACCAATTCCCGATTCCGAAAAAAAATTAGTTTAAAGCCGGAACCCCGATCGGGAGAAATTAAAAGAACACGATTCATTACTCCAATCCTCTTCCTTCTTTTGTCAACTGTCAACTGTCAACTGTCAACTGTCAACTGTCAACTGTCAACTGAATTATTATGTCTGCTGTTAGTTTAATTCGAGCCAATTCATACGATCGCCAAAAACTCCAAAAATCCTTAGAAAACCTGCTCGCACCCTTGGGCGGAATCTCGGCTTTTGTCAAATCGGGCGATCGAGTTTTACTAAAACCCAACCTCCTCACAGGTGCTCGCCCTACCAAAGAATGCGTCACCCGTCCGGAATTGGTTTACTGCGTGGCGAAAATGGTCATCGAAGCGGGCGGCAAACCGTTTTTAGGAGACAGTCCCGCTTTTGGTAGCGCCATGGGTGTCGCTAAAGCCAACGGTTATTTGCCACTGTTGGCAGAACTAAATTTGCCAGTAGTAGAGTTTAAAGGAAAACGCTACGAAACAGTCAGCCAAGATTTCAACCATCTCCGACTTTGCAAAGAAGCAATGGAAGCTGATGTGGTGATTAATCTGCCCAAACTCAAATCTCACGTTCAATTAACCGTCACCATGGGCGTCAAAAACTTGTTCGGCTGCGTCCCCGGGAAAATGAAGGCTTGGTGGCACATGGAAGCTGGCAAAGATAGCGCCAGATTCGGTCAAATGCTGGTAGAAACGGCCCGGACAATTAACCCAAATTTGACGATTTTGGATGGGATTATCGGTCACGAAGGTAACGGGCCCAGCGGCGGCGAACCTAAGTTTTTAGGAATTTTGGGCGCGTCCAGTGATGTGTTTGCTTTGGATCGAACTTTAGTAGAAATTATTAATGTCGATCCAGCCATGGTTCCGACTGTAGCTGCGGCGATGAGATTGGGACTGTGCTCGAATTTGGAGGAACTCGATTTTCCACTGTTGCGCCCGGAAACTCTCAAGGTTGTCGATTGGAAGTTACCAGAAAATATGATGCCGATCGACTTTGGGATGCCTCGGGTGATTAAGTCAGTGTTCAAGCACCTTTATATCCGCTTTATCAAAGAAAATAAGGGAACAAGTGTGTTTTTATCGAACAAGTGACAAAGCAAGTTAAGATAATTTCGACATTTTTGGGCAGTGGCCCAAACCCTCATTCTACCGTTTAAATTTGAGCTGTCCAGAAAGCCCAAACCCTATCCCAGCCTGATTCCTGACTAAAACCTGTCCTGAGTAGTGAAATTCAATGAGTTATCTTCAATAAGATGCTAAGCTAACAACCATGCCGGAGAAATCTGTTTCTGAATCCTCATAATTTTAGGGTAATCATCTACTGTGTATCAGAACACACAATTTTCAACTGCGATCACTGATTTCATGATGTAAACTGCAACTCCGGTGGTTATCAGTACATCAAGTCTGTAAAATAAGGAGAACTCCAATGCAAACTCAGAAGCCCTTAAGTCCTACTGTAGTTTCCCTTATATCGGGACAGAGTATGAAACCCTGGTTATTCATCCCGGGTGATTGGCGAAGACCTGCAAATAAAGAGTCATTTCAATTGTACTGGTGTCAAAAATCACAACTTGGATGCCTCCATCCTCTACCAGAACTCGATCAAATTGAGAGCTTCTACGACATCGACGATTACTATACTCACCATGCAGAATTTACCGACTCAGAAGCACCATCTTCTATTTCCTTCTTCGATAAATTGCGGACGCATCTAGCTTGGCGTTTCGATAAGGGAGTAGATGTCACCACTCAATGGTGGAAACAGCAGTTCGGGACTTCTTCTTACTCGATATTAGAAATCGGTTGCGCCAATGGCAAACTGCTGGAAGAATTCAAATTGGATGGTCACAAAGTCTGGGGAGTAGAACCAGATAGACAAGCTTTGCGTTTCGCCGAGGAACGAAATCTTGATGTATATTATGGCACTGCTGAATCTTTGCCCCCGGAAATCACGTCGAGAAAATACGACATGATTATTATGAACCACGTACTGGAACATACCATAAATCCTTTACTGGCACTCCGCAATACCATGGAGTTGCTCCCGGAGGGCGGCAAATTGGTGATGGAAGTACCAAATAACTCGTGTAGGGCGCTAAAAGAATCAGGGATTGCATGGCTCCATCTAGATGTGCCAAGGCATTTTTATTTCTTCACACCGGAAAGTTTGCGCGCTATCTGCGAACAGGTGGGATTTGAGGTAATTTCTACCGAGTTTAATGGCTACTATCGCCTATTTACTAACGGTTGGATCGAGGATGAAAGAAAAATTTTGAATGCGCTCGATTCAAGGCAATCTCCTGGGATGGTAAAGCCCAAAGCAAACAGTAAACTCCAAGCTTGGAAGTTACTACTGAAAACATTTCTGGCTCCCGACAACAAAAAATACGATTCAGTCAGAATTGTTGTACAAAAGCCATAGTAAGAGCGAAGGAAGGGAAATAAAGCTTTGAGAATTTCAAAAGCGAGGCTTCCGATTACCTAAGACAGGACTTACGCATGACGGACGGGTGCATTTCACTTGGGCAATTACGTCTTTTTTGCCTTAGTGCTACTTTCCGTTCTATGAAACCTACTCAAATCTACTCATAGCGGATTTGATGTTCACTTCCTGCTTCCACCAAGGGAGTCGGCTCCTTCTTATCCACAGGCTTAACTTCAGACCGAACTGGCCTTACCAGAGAATGAATAATGAGCCAAGTTAATCGCGGCATTTAAGTCACGATTAATAATTGCATTACAATTTTGACAATAAAAAACTCGTTCTTTCAGCGGCATTGACTGAATAGTGCCACAATTTGAACAAGTTTTTGATGACGGATACCAACGGTCAACCAATTCAACTGTCGTACCGTACATAGCCGACTTATATTCCAGCTCGCGCCGAAATTCAAAGAAACCGCAATCTGAGATAGCAGCCGCTAATTTATGGTTGGCTATCATCCCACTTACGTTCAAATCTTCGATGCGAATGTGGGCATATTTTTTGCTAATTTCTGTCGTGGTTTTCTGCAAGAAGTCTCGACGTTGATTAGCAGTCTTCCCATGAATTTTGGCGATTCTACGATAATGTTTCTGGGCGTTATTGGATGCTTTTAGACCCAACTTTCTCTGGCCCAATTGCTTGTTGCGATTTCTCCACTGTGTTTTACTCAGCTTGGTTTTCGCTTTGGTGAGCGGACGGGGAGATTCGTAATAATTGCCATCGGAAAGAGTAGCAAAAGTTGACACACCCAAGTCAATACCTACCGTTTCAACAACGGGGTGAAACAAAGGTGGAATCTTTTGGGCTTTGATAGCGAAGGAAACATACCATTTATCGGCGGTTCTGGAGACGGTAAATGTCTGCGCCATACAAGGAAACGGGATAGCTTCTTTCAGTCTAAAAGTTCCTAAGGTGGGAATTTTAATTGACTTTTGCGGTTTGAGCAAAATTGCATGATTCCAGTCAGCAGTATCCACCGTAAAAGAGTCGCCATCTTTTTTCCTTTTGAACCTGGGGAATTTTCCTAATCCTTGAAAACTTCGGGATAGTGCTTCACCGAAATGCCGGAATGTGGTTTTATAAACTCTGGAAGACAAAGTGGTAGTCCACTGATATTCGGGTAATTTCTTGACATGGTTGGTAAAAACTCGTTCAATTGCCGCCACTTTTTTACTACTAGCGCCTTGGAGTTCTTTAACTCCTTGGTAAAGAGATAGGGCGTAGTTATAGCAAAATCTAGCATAACCAGAATGTCTTGCCATCAAGGTACGTTCTTTATGATTAAGTTTTAGTTCTCGTTTGATGGCGTACATAGCTGATTAAAATTTGTGAACGATTTCTTTAAGTTCGGCTGCTTCCGAAGGGGTTTACTTGCTCATTTAAGCATCAAGTGCACACTTAATGGGCAAATTTAGTAAGATTTAGGTACATTTTTGTGAACTGTTCTTACCCCCCTATAGCAAAGCTTCTCTAAAGCGATCGCCAGCGATGTCGCACTATTCAACCAAAACTGAGATGCTCCCCTGACTCACCAGCTCTACATACTGCAATACGGTTAACTTAGGAATGAGAATAAATAACTTACAATTTGATGGTTCTTGTGGGACGGGCGGGACGCCCATCCCACAAACTTGTGTAAATTATTTAATTTGCAATCCTTATTGTCGAAACTTTGTCCGAAAAGAGGAACGAAGCAATGATAACCCTTAACTGAAAAGAGAAACGAAGCAATGAAAAAATCAGGAGTTTAGATTTGTTTAGGGCAGCCAGCGAGGGCGGAATCCTTTTAAAGGCAAGTCTTCGGGCGATGGAGAATTATTAGATGCCGATGCGTTTTTTAAGTTTAAAAGTATGAGAGTTGAAGAGTCGATCGCACTTCCGCCATCTGTTCTCAAATCTCCTGCGACTGGTTCTGATTTCTTGACAACTACCCGATCTAACAGCAATTCTAACCCATCGGGCGACAAACTCATTTTTGTCTCGATCCGATCCGGCAAAACTAACAATGGTTTTACTTTAAATGTCTTCAAATCAATGGCTTCGAGGGTGAGTTGTTCGGAAAACTCTTTCCCTGGCTTGCGCCTGGTTAACAAGCAGTAAAGCTGAGGATTTCTGGGGTCAAACTGACAGTTGATGAATTCTCCGGCGGTGCGGATTAATTCTTTTTGCAATCCCTGGTTGGTTACTAAAAAGATTGACTGCGTAAAATCGCTATTGTACTTGAGCATTGCCGATTCTCTGCCGTCGGGAGTGAAGCTGAATACTCTCCGAAAAGATGGTATGAATTCTAAAGGTTTGACGTTTGGTGTTAGGGATAAAATGGCGATGCCGTCGGCTTGCGGGTTTGCTAGGGTTGCGCTGTCTGGGGCGATCGCAAATTCTCCTGCGGGATGACTTAACAACCGCTGCGGCACTACCGAAGTTTGCGATCGCACTACCCACAAACCAATGTCCTCTGCATTGCCCCTCTTTGCTCGCTGAATCGCGATCGCCTTGCCATCAGGAGACAGATCGAATTTGAGATTTTCATAGTCTTGATTGCCTAAAATCTGCTGAATGCTGCCAGGTTTTTGAGCCGGATCGGAACTTCTGCCTGTAGTGACGGCATACAAGGATTGTTCGTACAAACCAGGCTGATATTTTGACCATTCGCTAGCAGAAAATAAAATGCGATCGCCCGCCGGGTAAATTCTATAATCTTTAACTACTAAATTTTCAGGAGTGAGGATGATTTTTTGTTTGCGGGTGAGATTGTAAAGAATTAACCGCCCTTTTTCTGAGGCTTCTGTGCCAGTGTAAACAAAAGCTCGATCGGGCGTGCTAAATTGACTGACAAACGGTGCGATCGCCTTTCCTTGTTTGTCAGAACCTAGTTTTTCCCGCGCTTGTTGCAAAGAAATTGTATAAGTGCGATCGTACTCAGGAGGCGCGATCAAAGTATATACCAACCGCCGCCCCGACCAACTAAATTTTCCCGGCAAAGGAGGCTCGACGTGCAGGTTTGCTTCAACGCTTGCACGATCCATCGGGCGACTGAAAGTCAGGACAAAAGCCGTATCTCTCGCCCCTACTTGTTTGTTTTCCCAGCTAAAAGCGCGCACTTTCGGTAAAGATCGATCGCCCACAGCCAGCAAAAACCCGATCGCGAAACTCAGCAATACAATCAATGATACAGCCGTGCGGTCGATCGGCTCGAACCTTTTTAATTTTCCCACAAACATACAAAAGCCTGAATTTAGACTAGACTTATTCCCAAACTTGTTTCAATACAAACAAGCAATCTCAAATAAAAGTTAAATTTTATGCGATGCCTCAAATCAGTCTGTTAAACTAATATTTTTCCCCTCTACTCGAAAGCGATCGTGAACAAAAACCTACTGACTGTACTGGGATGCTCCGGTTCTTTAAGCTTAATGCTCTTCGCGGTAAATCCCGCCAATGCTAGCGCCCCAATTGCCCCAAATTTCAGCATCGAGCGCAATGGCGAAATATCGGCCAGTCCAGACATAAATCAAGACGAAACCCAATCCTCGCTGCCAGAAATCAACTCTGACAAAATAGGAGACCTCGCCCTCATAACTTCAGGCTGCAACTGTGCTGGCTGTCGAGTTCAAGTCCCCCAAACGGTCGAACAATGATGGCTGCTAGTTCCTCAGCAATCTAAATAGCAAGTTACGAAGCAAGCAAAACAAAAATCCCAGAAAACAACCCATTAATTCTCGATTTAAATCGTCACAAGTTTAAAGTTGCCAGTTAAAATAATTATTTATTATTTCTACTTTCAGCTTGTGGCTTTTTATTTGTCAAAACTGACTATTTACAACACAATAGAGAAAATTCAACCATACAATACTTCTTCCACAGGCGGCGTAGCGTCTTTGGGGTCGAACTCTTTTAATTTGAAAGCTTGCAGCAAAAACAGCCAGATATAAAGCGGATTCAACAAAACATACCGCTGCCAGAGGCGTCGGGGTTCCTTCATCAGCCTAAACAGCCATTCCAAACCTATTTTAGATAAAAAATCGGGAGATTTAGCCAAATTACCCGCATGAAAATCGTAGGCTGCACCTACAGCAATCAGCGGCATTGATATGTCATCCCGGTATTCGTAAGCCCAGACTTCTTGTCGCGGACAGCCCAAACCTACAAAAGTAATGGCTGCACCGCTGTTGCGAATTTGCAGCGCAATTTCCTTTTTCTCTTCCGGCGAAACGTGCCTAAATTTAGAAGGCTGAGTTCCAGCAATAATTAACTTGGGATAAAGTTGGCAGAGATTGCGAGACAAAGCCTCCAGTACAGAAGCATGAGAACCGTACAAATAGATAGATAATCCTTCTTCGGCCGCACGTTCGCAGATTTCTAACATCGCATTCGGCCCGCAAACTCGATCGGGCAATCCCGTATTGTAGAGCAAATTTAACGCCCACCTTACCGGTTGTCCATCCGGCAATACTAAGTCAATGTGATTGAGCCGATAGCGGTGAGTGCTGTCAAGAACCCCTGTCATTACCCCGTGCACCGCTAGAGCCGAAACTGAAAGTGGTTTTCCGGCGTTGGCTGCCGCAATAATTTTGCTGACAGCCGCTTCATAATTCAGGGCATTTACTAATATGCCTAGTACATTCTTTTTCCCGAGATCGATCATAGAACACCTCTGTAAGCCAACAGCCGTTACAGTCATAAATCTCCTGTAGGATTTGTTTAACGTTGTATTCAATCTTTACCAAAAATGCCAGCAAATTCTTGTTGTTACTGCTCAATCCTTCTAACCCTGTTTCAGCCAACGCTCGCGGTTACATTCATAAATCTCCTGTAGGATTTGTTTGACGTTATATTTCATTTTCCAGTCAGGATAGTGACTGGAAAATTTTGAGTTGTCGCTAATCCACCAAATGTGATCGCCAATCCGATTCCCTTCTGCATATGTCCAATTAAATTTGCGTTCCGCAATTGCCTCGCACATCTGGATGGCTTCTAACATGGAACAATTGCTATATCTGCCTCCTCCTGTATTATAAACTTGGGCGCTTCTGGGAGCTTTATAAAATTCATAAAAAGCAGAAATTAAATCAGCACTGTGAATGTTGTCGCGGACTTGCTTGCCTTTGTACCCAAAGACGGTGTAGGGAGTTCCTGTCACGGCGCACTTCATCAAGTAGGCGAGAAATCCGTGTAATTGAGCTCCCGAATGATTGGGCCCAGTCAGACAGCCACCCCTAAAACAAGCCGTATTCATATTAAAATAACGACCGTATTCTTGAACTAAAATATCAGCGGATACCTTAGACGCACCAAACAAACTGTGCAGGCACTGATCGATTGACATATCTTCCCGAATCCCACCTTCGTAAGTGTGACCTGGTTCAATTTCCCACCTGTGTTCTAATTCAATTAAAGGTAATTTGTTGGGCGTATCGCCGTATACTTTGTTGGTAGAAGTAAAAATGAAAACGGCTTTGGGACAGTACAAGCGAGTTACTTCTAAAAGATTGAGAGTACCGTTAGCGTTGACGGTAAAATCTATTTTAGGAGCGCGGGCAGCCCAATCATGGCTGGGTTGGGCTGCTGTGTGAATTACTAACTCGATCGACTCGCCATACCGCTGAAAGATATTGGTAATCGCTTCATAGTCGCGAATGTCCACATCTAAATGGTAATACTTTGTTCCCAGTGATTTTTCGAGTTGTTGGCGGTTCCAATTAGTAGAACCATCAGCACCAAAAAAGAACTGACGCATATTGTTGTCGATGCCAACGATGTCGAAACCTTGTTTGGCAAAGAATTTACAAGCCTCGGATCCAATTAAACCCGCCGCTCCAGTAATAATTGCAACGCTCACGTTTCACCGCCTAAAAAATATAGTTTTCTGTGTTTTGTGCGATCGCACAAATCAGAAGTTATCCTGATTTGCCTTGGAATACATCTTCGCACAATTCGGCGCACAATTCTTCGCACAATTCGGCAAAAAATTTACCTTTTATATTCCAATCATATATTTCCCTGACGCGCTTTTGACCGGCTCGACCCAAGCGATATCGCAATTCACGATCGTGCGCTAAACACACTATAGCTTCTGCTAGACCTTTCGTCACATTTTCTGGGTCGGTAGCCTTGACTTTAATGCCAGTTTCAGCAGTCACTTGAGTCGCGGGCCCACCTAAATCCAAACAAATCGTAGGACGCCCAACCCCCATCATTTCAGTACAAACAAAACCTCCCGAGTCGTGCAAACTCGGATGGAGGAGAACATGAGACTCGCCCATTTTTGCAAGAGTTTCAGTACGCGGTAAAGCTCCCCAAAATAATACTTTATTTGCCAATCCTAATTCTGTTGCCAAAGCTTCTAAACGCTGCCTTTCCGGGCCGTCTCCCACAATCCAGTATTCCGATTCTTCCACCTTCGCCTCCGCAAATGCACGGAGTCCCAAGTGTACTCCTTTCCAGTGTAATAGACGACCGACACTAATAAATCTAATTGGTCGATCGGGCGGGGTTGGAAATTTTTCTAGTTCCTCAATTTCCTGCTGGGACAAACCGACTTGGGAGAAAATTTTCACATTTTTTGCTTTGAGAAATCGCAGTCGAGCTGCTGTTTCTTCGGTAGTTGCGAGCGCGACGGCACTGCGGCGCGCTGTCAGCCCCACAAACGGATCGCGTTCTCCTACGCTTTGAGCTAATGCTCGCAGTGTTTCATAAATTTTGCCCCGGCGGCTAAAATCTTGCCAAAAAGGCTTTGGTGCTGCTTCTGCACCCCCGACAGGCCCCCAAATAAAAGGATGTGGTAACAGTGCGAGGAAACTTGGCGACCAATGTTTAACATAAGTTACGTGGTGTACTATGTCAAAACCGATTTCGCGATCGAGCTTTCGAGCGATAAAATAAGCCCAGAGTTGCCACAGATAGTAGTGAAGTTGCAGCAACCCCTGTTTCCCCTTCCAGTCTTCGCTCCACCCAAACGGATCGAAATAAACAAAGTGCAGGTTAGGCACTGGATTGCGTTCTAGTTCTGCTTCAATGTACGATCGACAAAACGTCCGAGTAAATACCCAACTTTCGTGATGTTTGGCAGATTGGATAACCGTATTCCATCCTACTCCCTCTTCAGAGCCTAGATTTGGTTCGCAAGCAAAGGCAGATAATAGAACTTTCATTAGTTATTGGGTAATTGGGCATCGGGCATTGGGCATTGGGCATTGGGCATTGGGCATTGGGCATTGGGCATTGGGAATTGGGCAAACAGGGCATCGGGCATCGGGCATTGTAGATAGAATCGGGAAGTTATTGGTAACAAATAACAAATAACAAATAACCACTAACCAATAACTAATAACAACTGTCAACCGTCAACTGACTTCATCAAAAAAGATGTAACTTCGACATAAGCTTTAGCTGCTGTTTGAGGAGATTTTTGAGAAATTAGCTGTCGCGAACACTCTCCCATCGATTCAATCAGATCGGGACTATCTATAAAAATCTGCATTTTTTCTGCCAACTCCTTGGCATTGTTAGGGTCAAAAATATAACCATTTTTCCCAGACGCAATTAACTCACAGGAAGCTGCACCGTTAGAACACAATACCGGTTTCCCAAACACCATTGCTTCCGGTACAACCATACCCCAGACATCCTCAAAAGTAGGAAAAACAAAAATATCAGCAAGCTGAAAATAAGCTCCCAAACTTCCGTAGTCAACCCATCCCACCCAGTTTACTTGCTCGGGGAAATCTTGCTCTTTAATAAAAGCTTCCAACTCCTCTCGCTGGTCGCCCTTGCCAACAATTAGTAAAGTATAATCAGAATATCCTTGCTTTTTGAGAATGGCACAAGCTTCTAACAGCGTCTTAATTCCTTTTCTAGCTGTGATCCGTCCCACATATAAAAAAACTGGGTGTTTGACATCTAAATTTAGCGGCTTGGTTGTGGCCAAAGGTTTCAGCAGCGTTTCTGCATCGGGAACTAAATAAGTTCTCGTAAAAACTTGCTCTTCGGGTGCATCGAGAACTTCCACCAAATATCTTTTTCCAGCTTGGCTGTTAGAAACAAAAGCATCGGCAAACTTAGCTAAAATGCGTCTGGCGAATGTCCGAAAACTCGAATCTCGAAAATCTGTGTTTGGGGAACTCCCGTCATAAATAATTGCAACTCGCCATTGACAAAACGGTTTGAGGAGAATTACCAAGACAGTCCACAAAGAAAAAGCTTGAGGAAAAACTACTTGCGGCCTAAATTTGAGCAAATGACCGATGATGCTAGGCGACACTGCGATGAAACCGCGATCGTATCCTGTTTCGATCTTTTCTGTCTCGACAAATTTAGTCTCCCCTACCAACTTAATTGCTGATGCTCCCGGTAGCGTCGGATCGAACCCCGACCAAACGCGACCAGTATAAAACACAGTATTTTTATATACTTTTGTAAATTCTCTTAATACAGGCTGCCAATATGCACCCAATTCTACTTCTGGAACCAGCCAAGCGACGCGCAAATCATCTCCATCAACCATGCTATTCACCTTCAGTTTTGTTTTTAGTTAATCCCAGCTTGCTTAAAACTGAAAACCAAATTAACCTTCTGTAAGGTAGCAACCAATACACTGGCCAGAATAAACCACCGTGACGGCGAGCAAAAACTTTCCATTCTTCCCAGGGTTGAAGGGTAGCATCTTTAAAAGCTAAACCCTTGGGTTGGTTCATTTTTTCCAAGCCTTCACTCATATTGGCAGCGGCTGTTGTGGTTGACTGCGGATTGAGAGAACAGGTTCCTTGATAGCCTGGAGCTATCCAAACTGTACAGCCTTTTTGTCGGGCGCGCAGGCCGTATTCCCAATCTGATAGATAATGAATAAAAGCTGGATCGAGATTGCCAACCAGTTGAACTACGCTGCGGGGAATTAATACACAATTACCATTCATGCTGTCACAAGGTTGAGGTAATTTTGTTGGCTGAAGGAAGCGAAATTTAAAGGGAAGTAATGGGGTAATCTTGACTATACCGCCGTATGTAAAATCACCGGTTTCTGGATCGCGAGTAGAGCCGGCAACGATCGCCTTTTTTTCTCCTTTTTTAATTAGCTCGCTACTGGTGGCGAGCAAGTCGTTGAAAGCTTCTGGTTCTAGCACGGTGTCGTCGTTGAGCCAGACATAGTAGTCTGGATCGTCTTTCATAGCTTCGCTGAAAGCAACCCGCATTCCTCCATTCCAAAATAAGTTACCATCTCCCGAAAAAATCTTGACGTGAGGGTATGTTTGCTGTATTACTTCTGCTGTGCCATCAGTGCTACCATCATCTACCAGATAAGCATTGAGTGCAATTTCCTTTGTTAATTTTTGCTTAAACAGCGACTCTAGAGTGGCCAAAGTCTTTAACTTGCGGTTATGGCAAGTCATCAGGACTGCTATACTTATCTGCTCCATCTATATCAAATATTGGGCTGTTTGTGCAAAATTGGTATAAAACTGTCCTCGGGCGATCGACAATGCCGATCGCAGGCGAGTCCTATTCAATTAATAACTTAATCTGTCACAAGTATCAAGATATTTAGTCGATCGTTTATTTTTTGATTGGCTAGCTTTGCCCAGACTCTAATTGCCTGACGGGGTAATGGTAACAATCAACACGTCTGCTGTCCGAAAATATACTAATAAACACCGAAAAATCGGCATTATAAATACCCTACAAGTTGTCAATTTAATTGGTTTTACTTACTTGGGAGCAAGAAGAACTTCTTGATAAAGATTTTGATACTCGCGAGCTTGCACTTCTAAAGTAAACTTGGCTTCAACTTTCTCTCGTGCTAGGCGACAAAGCTTTTGGTGCCGCTCAGAATCTTCTAGCACCCAAGCAATCCCTCGCGCTAAATCCTCGCTATCATAGGGTTGGGCTAAATAGCCATTGTAGTGGCGATCGACAATATCCTTTAATCCCGTCACATCAAAAGCCACCACAGGCGTACCGCAAGCCAGTGCTTCCGATGCCGTCTGTCCAAAAGCTTCATAGCGCGAAGGTACAACCATCACATCCGCCGCGGCATAAACCTTTGACAAAGTAGTATCATCCAACCTGCCTAAATAATGAGTTTTGAAACCAACATCGATCGGGCTTTCAGGCTCAGAACACCCAAAAACCAACAGTTCAATCTTATCTTGCCAACCCGACTGACTGAGGCTTTGCAAAGCCGGAACCAGCAACGGAAACCCCTTCCAGCGATCGCCCGTACCCTGCATCGCCCCAAACAACACCAACTGTTTATCTTGAGGCAAATTTAAACTATCCCTCACCTGCGGGCGGTTCAGCGGCTTGTAGAGTTCAGCATCAAGGCCATTCGCAATGACTTTAACTGGATAATTTTTCAACAAAGAACTAGATTTCGCGCATTCAGCCAACCAATGACTCGGAGTTACCAAAGTCAGATTCAAATTTTGCCAAGCCTCAGCTTTCCGCTGCCAAATCCAACGAGAAATATCAGCATCCTTAGTGCTGTGCAGTTGCGGACAAGCACCGCAAGCATTAAGATAGCGATCGCAATTTTCACTGTAGTGACATCCACCCGTAAACGCCCACATATCGTGCAGCGTCCAAACCACCGGTTTATTAAACTTAGCCAGAGTTTCAATCTGCATATAACCTTCACAAACCCAGTGCAAATTGATCGCATCAGGGTTAATTTTGGCAACTTCCGATGCCAGAGAATCAGGAACCCATTGCGGCGAAAAAATTACCTGACCTAGTTTGGGATAAACTTTTAACGGCAATCTATTTAATTTTCCTCGGAGACTCTTAAACTTTTCTCCTAACCTTGTCGGCATCAACCGCACAGTTTCATCATCACTAAACTTATAACCAGCCAAAATTTCGGAATTCACCCCGATACTTTGCAAGCCCTTGTGCAGCCGATAAGTCGCCCTCGCAGCACCACCTTTAGTATCGTAATTACTCACCAGCAAAACTTTCATCCAAACATCCTCATTATCAAATCCCTTCTCCTCTTCTCTTTCTCTGCGCCCTCTGCGCCCTCTGTGGTTAAATCCTTAAAAATCCCAAACCAAAGACCCAAATCTCCGACTCATTCAAAAAGTAATATCTCTCAAAAACAGCATTTTTACTTACATTTTCAATAATCCTTTAATTTTGCGCTGGACTTTCTTAACCAATTTCGGATCGTAATCATATAAACTCTCTTGAGTAAAGCGATCCGCTTGGGCATCGCGAATCACAAACGGAGGATGTTTTAGAGGAAAGGCGATCGGTTCCACAGACATATTGTTGTAGGGACTGTTGACATCATCCGTGTGAGTCCCCCCCGTTCCGTGTCCGATATTTGCAGCCAAATTGACATTAGACAAAATATTCAAACCATTTTGAATAAAACTCGCAAATGTCCACTGAAAATCCCATGTATCAATAGCTTTGTCGTAACACAACTGACAAGTTTTAGTCCAGATTTTGGCAGCATGAGCATCTCCCAATACATCCATCAAAAAATTGCCATCTCGAACCGACGGCCACAGCTTCATATCTAGATCGTAGTGTCGCCAAGCTCGCCTCCAACTCGCCCAACTCCAGCAATGAGTGTAGCGAGAAAAGTAGTAGCTAAAATCAGTTCGCTGCTTGCCAAACTGCACATTTTGACCAGATATCGACATAATTCTTTCGTCGTATCGGTAGCGTTCCAACAACTCTTCGGCAAAGTAGAAAAAGCTACTATCAGGCAAACAATCATCCTCAATAATAATCGCCTCTTCCACCGTATCAAACACCCAATCTAACCCGCTAGAAACTCGCTGGCGACAGCCCAAATTAGTCTCAGCATAGTTCCGCAAAACTTCGCATTCCCAATCTACCTGCTCAATAATTGCGCGAGCAGCAGCGCATTGCGCGTCTTCTCCCGGCTTGTCCGGCCGCGGCCCGTCAGCAACTACTAACAATTTTGACGGTTTGACTTTGCGAATTTCTGCGAATACTCTCTGAGTTTCTTCGGGGCGTTTAAAAATAATAAATGCGACGGGGGTTTTTAACGGTCGATCGAACATTTACCCAACTCCAATATGCTAATTGCTGACAACACTTTTGACTTTCGACAATCTCCTTTTGATACCAGAAATTCTATTGTCAAAAACATCCAAGACAGTCTTAGAAATATTGCGTTGTGGTATGCCAACATAACCCGCAACATATTTAGTAAACTGCTCTCCTAAAGGCAAATTCCAAAAATCTGATTGGGGATTAGAAACTTGTGCAAAAATTCGCTTAATTCCGTATCCTTTTTCGGCTGGCAAATGCCATATATCCATTTTTAAATCAGCCTCAGTTGCCGTATGAATGATCGGCGATGTCCACACTCGATTAAAATAAGCATTGCCGCTGCTGCGAGCATATCCCAGCTTGTTGTAAATGTAGGTGAGCATCTGCTCTTCTGTATTTAATTTTGTCTTTCCTTCGGCAAATCTTTGCAAGCAAGTCTCCCAGATCGAGTCTACTTCGTCGGACAATATTTTAATGTGTTTGCCACTTCCTACGATAAATTCTGCACCAAAATACTTGGGAGGCTCATCTACTTTATAGCCTAATTCCTCATAAATTTTCTGCATTTCTCGCCTGGTTAAACCGCTGATTTTTTTGTCTTCAGGCTCGTACAAATCGTAGGTAGCCAAACCTTGTTTTTCAATATCGGCAATTATGCGATCGGCGGAGTTTACCCACACGCAGTCAGAGTCTAAAGCTATACAGCGATCGTTTAACTCTGAATGATTTTTCAAATATTGAATAATGTCAAACTTAAAAAAGGTACTTCTGAAGGCAGGGTAGTATTCCATTGGTGGCTGATAGGTAAATGGAATCTGGACAACTTTAACTCCAATTTTGTCGAAAAACTCAACGGTGTTAAAGCTTTCAATATTTGGAATGCGATCGGCATTCGTAAATAAGATATGCTGAGCTTCCGGGTTATTTCTAACGCTGGAAGCAAAATATACCACCGCACACCGCCAGTAAACTGATTGAAATTTTTCCGAAGAAGATTTAGCATCCGATCCTTGGGGATATTTACTTTCCTGGCCTTCTTCATCGCAGCACATTCCAGTAACTATATAAACAGAACCGCTGTCATTCATCGTGTCTATCTCCTGTTATCTTTAAAGTTTGGAGTAAATTAAAGCCGTGAAGCGAAGCTATCCCTAAGGGAATCGCCCGTCATGTGAAAATAGAAATCCAAGCGCTTGATAATCATTTCAGAACCAATATGCGCTAAGTTTTTTAAGCTAGTCGCCAGCGGCAGATATCGATAGCGAAACGAAGACAGTCTGGGGTCTGTTTCTTGATATAAAATATCTTGAGCAAAGTTGCCCCACCTTTCATCGATCATATCGATCGTCATACCAGCGTGTCCCGAAGGCAGCAACATATTGGAACCGTGAATCCCAATCACCAAGCGACTCTCTGAATAAACCTGACACATTTCCCTCTCAGTTTTTTCATCGAACTTATCCACTCTGAAATCTTCTACCCACTCTGGAAAGCTAGTGTTTTTGCCTAAACCTACAACTGCAAACTTAGCTTCCGGTAGCAACTTTCGCATTTTCGCAAACAACCTCTGCACTTTCCAATTTTGAATACTTAAAGGAATTTGTAGCAAGTTAATTTTTCGGAAAATTTTGACAAGCAAATGCCGGCACCACAGCCTATCTTCCCGCCAAACAAAAGTAATTTTGTATTCTTCCTTATCAAAATCGTGTTTGGCAACCCCCGTAAATTTACTAATATCAAATTGACTGGGGTGAGAATAGGCTTCACTGATGTAAACTTCCTGGAAACGTTCTAACTGTTTGCTGACAAAAGCGTCAAAACTGGGATAGTGAGACTGACCATTTTTCAGCGATATAGGTACTGTCCAGACTTCAGCAACTCCTTCGGGAACCATCCACCTCATAAATTTTTGGACAATGACAATCAAACCAAATTCTGGGTGAGATTCTAAATGCCTCTGTGCGTTGAGCAACTTTAAAAGGCTGTGTCCGTACAGATAATCAATGCAGTTTAATACGATCACCCGATCGCAAGATTTGAAGATTTCTTGAGTAATTTCTAGGTGTTCGTTTTGAGGATTTTGGAGAGATTTCAGCAAGGGTTTTGCTAAAAATTCTTCCGCATATTTGTCATCGCTAAAAGTTGTTCCTTCAGCTAAGTTAATGCTGTAAGCAGTTTTAGCCGCGTGACCAATTCTCAACTCGTCAATGATTTCGCCACCTCCTGGAGACTCAGACACAACACAGATGCGGGAACCTTGCCACAATACTTTGACAGGTTTGAGTATTTGCCCAGAAGAGGGACAGTGCGATCGGTGTTGGAGCTTGGGTTTAATTTCAATCATTTGATCAATCCTATCAGCCTGGATGCAGCCTTGTATAAATTCAGCGAATTCAGAATTAAATTACCAAAAGGTCTCAGTTCTTTAATCAAAAAGTTGACTAAAATAATTACATAGAAATAAGTAATTAAAGTTGCCGCAGTTGCTCCAAAAGCTCCATATTTAGGAATTAGTAGAGAGTTCAATACTATATTAAAAAATGAGCCAATAAATGTCAAGTAAAGACCGTATCGCAGTTGACCTTCTAAGGCAAAATAGGTATTTCTAGCGATGCCGAAGTTACTGCCAAATTGAGCCCAAACGTAGATTGACAATACCCTGGCTGAGTCTGTATATTGAGGGCCGTAGAGAGTTTGGACTATGAAAGGAGCTAGCAGAGAGATTGGTAATGCCACTCCCAACCACAAAAATAACATGGCATCTGAGTAAATCTGAAAGTTTTTTAAGTATTCGCCATAATTTTTTTCTCTTAACTGTGCGAGTTTCGGGAAAATAGAAGAAGCGATGATCACAGGCAAAAAATCACATATTTCTGATAGTTTGACTGCAACTGCATAATATCCTAACTCAGTTTTATTTATAGAACCGAGCATGATTTGATCGATTTTGGAATAAATAAAAACCGCCAAGCCTGAAAGCACCAGCGGCCAACTTTCGTGAAGCAGTTCTTTACCTCGCTGCCAACTGACTCGCCACAGCTTTAAATCATTTCCCTTGTTTTGATAGACAATTGCGATCGCCAATCCGGCTAATGCTACCTCTCCCAACCTGATCCAAGCAAAAGCAATCAGTGGTGCTTTGAGTTGAATTAATCCGATTCTGAGTCCTGCAACCAGTAATGATACGCAATTTTTAGCGAGAACTGTATACTTAGATTGAACTTGAGATTGAAACCAAAAATTTATTGTTTCAAAGGACTGAAAAATCGTGCCGGCGGCGATAATCCCTACCAGCCAACGAGTTAAGCTGTCATTGGGATTCTGTATTGAAATCACTGTGACAGTGAGCAGTAAAGTGATGATTCCGCCTGCTAATTGTATGGCAAAAGCAGTCCCTAGAGTCTCTTCTTTGCAGTCTGGATTGCGAGCAATGTCTCGCACTACCAGAGTACCCAATCCCATTGTTGCCACCGAGGAAAACAGGGAAACAAAGGCGATCGCATAATTGATTAAGCCAAATTGTTCCGGGCCCAGATATCGTGCTACCCACACTCCCACCAGCAGACCCAGACTCATCTGCAAAATTTGGTCAGTCAACAGCCAAGCCAGGTTGCCGAGTACCTGGCGGAGGCCGGGGCCGAGCTTTTGACTGACCGCATTTAGCTTATCTAACATCAGAAAGTTTTCAGTCCTTGTCAGAAATAAATATACTTTTCGAGCGTTGGGGGATTAATCAAAAACCAGGCTCATTAATATAGTATATCATAGTTCGAGCAATTTTTAACTTCTGCAAGTTAATCATGATTCAATCTGGATGAAGATGGCGCCACCAAATCGCCTCCGGAAATACGCCGGTTGCTGGATGGAGATTTGCCACTATCGATACTGAGTCTAACTGTTATTAACACGTAGGCAAGCCAGACATCCCCAATATCACATAGAGAACCTTCAGTTAGGTTGTTCAAAACAATAAAAACTAAGTAAATAATCGGTATTCCCGCTTGAGATAGCGGGCTGCGGCTCAGTTGGCGGACGGCAAAAATCAGATTTGTAAACACAGAAATTATGATTAGGGCCAGTCCTGGATAGCCGAAAGAGAGTAAGACTGCTATGGAGCCATTATGAGCAGTTTTAGGTTGAAATCCACTCGTAGTATATATATAATAAGCTGGGGTCTCCTTGCCTATTAATGCTTGTTGAAAAAATCCCTCAAATCCATAACCAAACCAAGGACGCTGGTTGGCTGCCGCGATTAATTGCGGCCAGAACTCCGTGCGTCCTGTCAAAGTCAAATCTTTTCCTAAACCTCCGACAACAATGGATTCCAAATTGTCCATTATATAAATGCTACCTATGATACCGAAGATCGTAAAGCCGACAATACAAGTAAAGGCCCATTGAAACTTTAACTTGCTCAAAAAGCTTAAGGATGATACTACAACTATGAGCATCAAACTATTAACTAGAGAACCCCCAGAGCTAGTAGTTCTAACCAAATAAAAGGAAAAAAACATGAATGCCAGAGCTATCCAGCGTTCTTTCTGAGTTTTCGCACCTTGGGAATAGTGCAGGTACCAAAGTGCTGTACTTACTACCATCATGCTGCCCAGAGAATTTTTGTGACTGGTAATTCCTGACAATTCCCGTGTCACATTCGGGTAGCGCAAAAAACTAACTATACCCACCGAGGTATAACCCCATCGCACTAGGGCTGATAGTTCGTGCCACTCATATCGCGCACCTATATAAAAACTCACAACCGTAAAACCTGTAAATGCTATCCCCGCTTTCAGCGTAATATCAGGAACTAGCGACCACAGTGTCGATGTTATTGGTAGCCAACAATATAGCGAAAAACCCGGATTTCTCAGCACTACAAATAACAATCCTTCGACAAGTTGGTGTTTACAAAAGTTAATAAATCTTCCACATAAAATAAAAACCATCCAGGGATAAAATATATAAGGAAGCTGCTTAATTACTCCACCCTCAGGGTCAGTGATATTGATAAAGTGCATATAATTAAAAGGAGGTACATTAACATGAGTAGACATGAAAATGTACAGAACGGCAAACCACTTTTCTAAAGTAATACCAATTTGTTTTTTGCTGGCAATCTGAAATATCAACAGAGTGATCGCCAAGCCACTGACAGCCAATATCATCAGCAACAAATTATTGCTGAGCATGAGTTCCTTAATCATTCTCGCCATAAATATCTACCCTCTCTGAGAAAAATATCAATTTAGCAGCGGGCTAATTCCACCAAAATAACAATAAACCGAGGCATTTGTCGCTGGCGATCTTTCTATATAAGCTGCTGCTGCTCTAAAGTGTTGGTTGGTTGGGTATGAGGAGAGGGGTTGGGGAATGCCGAGGTTTTTTTATTCTGCCTTCTAGATAATTGCCGGGAGGGGGAGGGGAAGAAAATTTGATGATTTTTTTCTTTGTATCTGCGATCGACATTGCTTTTCAACGATCGGCGATTAAACTGGTGAATGATCCTCAAATAAAATAAGTAGTCTGTGGTTAACACTGATTTTTCCAAACAAGTAAACCCGCCAGTCTTGGGTTTGACGTTGTGGACGATCGCCTGCGCGAGTATTTCCCTCGGGTTCCCGATTGGTGCAACAGCGCAACTACCATTGCGTCCTGGCGCAGTCACAACACCTGTCGGCGTTAGAAGATCGCCCCAAAGCTACAAACTCGGTGGTGGCGATCGCATCCAAGTAGAAATACTCGAAGTACCAGAGCTCACCCGTGGCTACGAAGTCCTCTCAGACGGTTCTGTTAACCTCCCGCTGATCGGTCTGATCTCGATCCGCGGCCGTACCTTAGTCGAAGCCACCACCATCATCCGCAACGCCTACCGCCGCATCCTCAAAGATCCGATAGTTACAGTCAGCCTCATCGCCGCCCGCCCCCTCAACGTCGGCGTCATCGGAGAAGTCACCAGACCCGGAAACTTCACGATTACCCTCACTCCAGGCCCGGGGGTCGCGCCCAGCGTCCAGTACCCAACCGTCACCCAAGCCCTCAGACTCGCAGAAGGTGTCACTGGCGTCGCCGACATCCGCAACATCCGCGTCCGCCGTCCCCAACCCGACGGCCCCGACCAAGTGCTTAGCGTTAACCTGTGGAAATTCTTGCAAGAAGGAGACATTTCTCAAGATATCATTTTGCAAGACAGAGACACGATTGTGATCCCTACCGTCGCGAACTTCAACCAAGCAGAGGCGCGCCAATTTGCGATCGCCAACTTCTCGCCGCCGCCGGAAAAACCTCGATCGATCTCCATCGTCGGCCAAGTAACCCGCCCGGGGGCTTACGTAGTCATCGGCGGCAACACCAATAGCGACCTCAGCCGAGAAGGATTTCCCACCGTCATTCGCGCCATCCAGCTTGCGGGCGGAATTACCTCCGAAGCCGACATCCGCCAAATTCAAGTGCGCCGCGTCACCAGAAAAGGCGAACAAATCATTCCAGTCAACCTGTGGCAATTCCTAGAGTCTGGCGACGGCGCCCAAGATACCATCCTCCAGCAGGGAGACACCATCATCGTTCCCAAAGCAACTATCGTCAACCCCGCAGAAGCTGGCGTGCTGGCTAGCACTAACTTTGCTCCTTCCGGCATTAACGTTTATGTAGTAGGAGAAGTCAGAACATCTCTCGATCCGTTGAGGCTGCCACCTAATGCCACCCTCAATCAAGCTTTAGTTTCCAGAGGATTTTTTGGCTACGAGAATACGAGAGCTAGAAGGAATAAAATTGAGCTAGTCCGCCTCAATCAGGACGGTACTGCTACTAAACGGACGATCGAAGTCGATTTAACTCAAGGCATTAACGAAGAAGTCAATCCTCAACTTCGGAACAACGACATGATTATCGTATCCCGCAGCGGTATCGTCAACTTCATAGACCGCATGAATGCGATCGTCGGGCCTGTCGCACCAGCTACCGGAGTGTTAAATTTTATAAACGTTCTCCGAAGTTTATTTAGGTAAGAATGTTGCTGGTGAGGTGGATAATTCCTGCGAAAGGCTAGAATAAATTAAACAATAGAATTTCTGGCGTCGCGGCGTGGCAGCTTCAAAAATATCAACATCAAAAATATAAACCTCAAGAATACCCAGGCTGAATATGGATAGCAGACAAGATTACCAACCCTTCACACCCAAATCTAATGGCAAACTGCCCGACTTCTCGGCTCAGAACTACAGAGATAGGTTCGTCGAGGAGACAGAGGAAGAAAAGCTAGACTTGTCGTGGCTGTTAGGAGTCCTGCGCCGCCGTATCCTGGTGATGGCAGCAGCCACAATTGCTTTGAGCGCCCTCGCAGGAACAGGGATCGTCACCGCTTCTAAACGGATAACGCTGGAGTATGAAGGCTCATTTTCTCTGTTAGTAGAACCAGCAACCGCTGAAGGTTTGCTATCCAAACAATTAGACAATACCGTCGCTGCCGACTTAGCAAAAATTAATATAGAAGGAATTAGTTTAGTAGATTACGAAACCCAAATTAGGATTTTACGCAGCCCCAAAATGATGCAGCCAGTGCTTCAAGATTTGCGAGCTTGGAATCCCAACCTAACCTACAGCGAACTGATGACAAAACTGTCGATCAGCCGCGTCAGCTACGGAAGAGATGGCAAACAGCAAGGCACAAAAATTTTAGAAGTTCGCTACAAAGATCCAGACCCAAATAAAATTTACGGTGTATTGGATAAGGTTTCTAAAGCTTATCTAGAATATAGCTTGCAGCAGCGGCTGACGGGCATCAATCAAGGTATTAAATTTATAGACATGGAGATGCCCAAGCTCCGAGAAAGAGTCGAAGTTTTGCAACTGCAAGTCCAAAGACTGCGCCAGAATAGCAACTTGTTTGAGCCGCAGCTAGAGGGAAAATCTCTGTCAGAACAAGTTCAAAGCATTCGGGGACAGCAAGTAGGACTCCAGGTACAGTTAAAAGGGATGCGTAATCTCTACCAAAGCTATCAAAATTTACTGGATAAAAATAACCCCATTGGCGTATTGATGACCCAAGGACAAGCTTACGGCGGACTGTTATCTCAAATCCAGAAAATAGACTCAGACTTGTCCCTGAAATTAGCTCAGTATAGAGATGACAGTTTGCCTGTTTTAGCACTGCGAAAAAGCCGGGAAGAACTGGTTTTAACAGCGACTCAACAAGCAAAAGAAGTGGTGATGGGAAATTTGTCAAGCCAAATCAAAGAAGTTGAGGCGCGCGATCGCGAAATGACTGCTTTGCAAAAGGCTCTCTACCAAAAAATTAGAAATTTCTCAGTAACAACGAGACAATACGACAATTTAGTGCGGGAACAACAAGTTGTTACTAAGAGTTTGTCGGACTTTTTGGCAAAACGGGAAGCCTTGCGGATTGATGCAGCTCAGCAGCAAATACCCTGGGTGCTGATCAATCCTCCGGAAATTCCACTAGACAAATTCAACAGGCCGATCCCATCTACAGTCAAACAAACCAAAAGACAGTTAGCGTTGGCAGTAATTTTAAGCAGTCTGCTGGGCATAGCAGTCGGCTTGCTCGTAGAGGTGCTAAATACTGTTTTCCACACTCCAGAAGCACTGAGAATCGCCACAAAATTGCCGGTGATCGGGGTGATTCCGTTTAGCAAAAAAGTCAGGCGCAGACCGCCAGCGAGGCCGAGGAAACTAACTTCGGCTCGCTCGTCGTCGAAGTCGCAAGTGCAAGTTCTCGAATCCCTCGACACTGAACCTACTCCTCCGACGCTCATCGGGGGGCAAAGTATTTTTAGGGAGTTGGACTATCAATTTTTAGAAGCATTTCGATCGCTCTACACCAATATTCACTTGCTCAGTGCAGGTACGGCAATTCGATCGCTCTTAGTGAGCTCGGCCGTGGCTGGAGACGGTAAATCTACAGTAGCTTTACACTTGGCCGCCATAGCAGCAGCAGTCGGACAACGAGTATTGTTAGTAGATGCAGATTTGCGCTGCCCGCAACTGCATACTAAGCTAGGACTGCCGAACGTGCGCGGGCTAGCCGATGCCATTTCCACGGATCTCAGCCTCAACGACGCGATTCAGCGAGCTTTGAATCAAGACAATTTGTTCGTACTCACCGCAGGACAAATTCCGCCCGATCCGATCAAGCTGCTTTCTTCCAAAAAGATGCAGTATCTGATGGAGCAGTTTCAAGCATTTTTTGACTTAGTGATTTATGACACCCCACCGCTAGCCGGCTTGGCAGACGCCCACTTGATCGCAGCTCACACCGACGCTACGATTATGGTCGTGCAAATTGCCAAAACAGACCGAGCGCAAGTTCGCAAAGTTTTAGAAGAATTAAAAATTTCTGGAGCTTCGGTTTTGGGAATCGTGGCTAACGGCTGCAAAAACGATCCTAACAGTTACCGGCAGCGCTCGGTCGGTTTAGACACGCTCTACGACCAAAAACTATCGGCTTTAGGTACAAAAAATCAAAATTAGACAAATTTCGATCCCAGCGGCGCCGTGCCGCCCTCCTCTACCCGAAATGCACAACCAACCTGCACCATCATTTTTTGACCGAAAGACGAGCCTCCCGTGCCCCGGGCGGCGCGACATGGGGATAAGTCGGTAGCGGTTTCAACCGCCGTGTATAATCAACAGAAGCGAAAAGTGAGTAGGAATAACATAAGAGCGGATTGAAGTACCCTAGTAGGTCGCAATCCCAGCAACGGACAGATCCAACTAGAGTTGGAATAGTTAAAGGGCAAATAATGGCAGGGTATGGAGCGTTCAAACTTAGACACACGAAGGACTCAGAAAGTATACGCAATCTCAGCTTAGAGCTGTTTGAGTGAGTAGGGGGATACTCTTATTGTCCCCTTAGAGCCTTGATTGGTGGGCAAGAATCCCCCGGCTTCAGACGTGGGGAGGTTCAAAAACGTACCATTTGAGAAAGAAAATGATAGACTAACGGACATAGCCTCGTGTGTCAACCGAGATTGCGCGGATATTTGATTCGCGGTAATTCTTTAAAAAATGATTGGGAAATCAGCAAAAGTGGGTAAACTACATCTAGCAGAGCGCAATCTCAATCAGGAAAAGACACCTTTGAAGGTGAACGTTAATGCAAACGTTAATGTGAACGTTTCAACCCAGAAACTTGGTAGGGATTATTCTATGAGTACAGTTATGGTTGTTGATGATAGCGTCACTCTGCGGGAGATGATCGCCGACTTGCTCAAAGGTAGGGGACTCAACGTCACGGTAGCTAGTGATGGCGTAGAAGCTCTGGAGCAAATCAAAGCCAACCGCCCGGATTTAGTCGTTCTGGATATCGTGATGCCCCGGATGAACGGCTACGAAGTCTGTCGCCGGCTCAAGAGCGACCCCAAAACTCAGAATTTGCCCGTGGTAATGTGTTCGAGCAAAAGCGAAGAGTTCGATCGCTACTGGGGAATGAAACAAGGAGCTGACGCTTACATCGCCAAGCCCTTTCACCCTCAGGAATTGGTGGGTACGATTAAGCAACTGCTGCGCGGTTGAAGTAGAGGAAGAGGGACAGAAAAAAATGTCTTGAGTGGTTCCAATTTCTGATCCCGCAGCCTCTCTAAACTACTCGATTGACAATAGTCCAAACATCCCCGTCCGATCGCACGTAGGGTACAGAAATACTCTTAAAACCAGTGATAAAAGGCTTGTAATAAACCTGCCAGTAGCTGGGACTAATTTGGTCGGCAATGGCTTTAAGTTCCTTCACTTCTCCCGACAATTGGGCCGCCAGTTCGTTAATCCGTTCCGCGTGTCCGCGAGCGAGCTCTCTTCCCTCTTCAACTTGCTGCTCCATCGGACTGATTCTTTGCAAGTTTACCGATAGCTGCTGTTTCTGATTCAGTTGAGCAGACAGAGCTGCGATCGCATCATCTATTCCCTTGACTTCTGCCGACACTTGTGCTGTTTCCCTCGCGTGACGGCGGTAAGCATCAGCGATGGCTTGGGGCGAATCCCCCGCTGGGGCGATCGCGCCAGTGCTAAGCTGTTGGCGTTCGCGGCGCAAGGCCTCAATCTGAGAGCAAATTGCCTCTATGTCTATCTGAAGTTTGTCCACCAAATTACCGTGGTTTTGGGATATCTTAGCATATTAACACAAGCTAATCATATCGTGTCCGGTCGATTGACCGTCATAAGTAAGGAACGCACGTGTGGACTTTAGTCCGCAACATACTGCGGACTAAAGTCCACACTACGAACGGTTTTTGTTATGGTATTTGATGCGGACTAAAGTCCGAACGATCGAACCAATTTGATTGAGGTTTGATCGTTCGGACTTTAGTCCTTGGATTTTGATGCGGACTAAAGTCCGAACGATCGAACCAATTTGATTGAGGTTTGATCGTTCGGACTTTATTCCTAGGATTTTGATGCGGGCTAAAGTCCTCACTACTAACATAATTACTAATGATTAATTGAATTATTTTAAATTGTTAGCGCCGGCACGCCTCAAACTGACTACAGCCTCCACCAAGACATCGGGCTGTACGGGTTTAGTCAGATGCCGATCGTAACTAGCTTTCAAAGCCCGATCGCGATCTTCATCTCTAGCATAGGCCGTCAGGGCGATCGCCCGAAACTTCCTGCCGCTTTGGGTTGCCAGAGAACGCAGCCTTAACAGCAGCGAATAGCCGTCTTCCTCAGGCATTCCGATATCGCTGACCAAAACATCCGGCACAAACTCCGAAGCCACCTCAAACGCCTCAGCAGCACAGGATGCAGCCCTGACAGCCGCCCCGGAATCGCTCAAGACAAACATCATAAATTCCCGCGAATCCACCTCGTCATCAACCACCAAAACCTTGACTCCCTGTAAATTACCACCGCCAGCCAACAGCGACGCTTCCTCACGGGCGATCGAATTTACCGGAATCGAAGGGAGGCGGAAAGTAAAAGTCGAACCCATATCCAGTCCCGGACTCTGGGCCCAAACCCTGCCGCCGTGGAGTTCCACCAACTGCCGGACGATCGCCAGACCCAGCCCCAAACCGCTATAATTGCGAGTAATCGTAGCATCCGCTTGCCGGAAAGACTCAAACACGTAAGGCAAAAAATTCGCAGCAATCCCAATTCCGGTGTCGGTAACAGTTAGCTCAACCTCCGAATCAAATCGCTCCAAGCGGATTTCCACTCGCCCGCCGCGCGGCGTAAACTTAATCGCATTCGTCAACAAATTCCAAATTATCTGCTGCAAGCGGCCGGGGTCTCCCGATACCAAAAATCTCGGATTTAACGGAGATTCGCGATCGCCAGAAACCTCTTTGAGCGGGCAAAATTCAGCAGTATCCCAGCCCAAATCTAGAATTGCCAACTCCACGTCGATCGACTTAGCATCGGCCGCCAACCGCACCGTATTTACCGCTCCTTCCACCATCGAAATCAAATTTACGGGACAAGGATTTAAAGTCAATTTGCCGCGAATAATTCTCGAAATATCCAGCAAATCCTCAATCAATTGAGTTTGCAATTTAGCATTGCGCTCGATTGTTTCCAAAGCCCGAGCAGTAGCAGCCGGACTAAAACTGCGGTGTCGCAGCAGTTGCGCCCAGCCCAAAATCGCGTTTAAGGGCGATCGCAACTCGTGAGAAAGAGTTGCTAAAAACTCGTCTTTCATGCGATTTGCTTGCTGAGATTCCTCATAAAGCCGCGCGTTTTCGATGCTTGCCGAAACTGCCTGAGCCAACTGCATTAAAATATTTTCGTCATCTTCCCCAAACTCCCCCTCATACTTGTCCGACAACTGAATCAATCCCATATTTTTGCCATCGCGAGCCGTCAGCGGTACCGCCAGCCAGCCCCGCATCGGCGGGTGCTTGTCGGCAGCCTTGCCGAACTTCCGCCACGCCTGGTGAGCCTCTAACTCGCTTTGAGTCATCCGCATCGCCTGTTGGTGCCGGCAAACTTCCTGATAAATGCCCGTACCGTCTGGCTCTTCGCAGTAATCTTGCCACTGGGCGTATTTTTCGGATAGGGAAAACTTGCTAATTCCAACATCCCACTGGGCGGAAGGGCTGAGGTTGACGGCTGCTTGGTGGACTTCCATAATGGAGCGGGCGCTATCTGCTGCTAACTGAACGATGTCTGCCACCGAAAGCATGGAGTGGAGCGCAACTGAGGCGGAGGTTAACTTTTGCAGGCGGTGCAAATACGATCGCTCGCGCGCCAAAGCTTGGGAGCGATCGTATTCTAACTGTTTGCGAGCGGTAATGTCGATCGCTACGCCGAACAGCCGAACAGGTTTACCGGATGCGTCAAAAACCATCCGCCCTTTGTCGTGAAGCCAAATCACCGAACCGTCGGGGCGCACGTGGCGGTGTTCCGAGTCGTAGACTCCCGCGCCGCTGAGTGCGGCATCCAAATCTGCCAAAAAGCTGTCGCAGTCGTCTGGATGCACCGCATTCTTTTTTTCTTCAAAAGTACCAACGGCGCTCTCCGGGTGCGAACCTATCTGTGTTTGGGCATTGGAAAAACCGCGGATTTCAGCGGAAACAAAATCCCAAGAAAAAGCAACCGTGTTAGCTGCTTCCAGGGCAAAGCGCAAATTTTCCTCGCTTTCCTGTATTCTGGCTTCGGATAACTTGCGATCGGTAATATCCCAAACCACGCCGATCGATCGCACCGATTTACCAGTACCATCATAAAAATACTTGCCCCTAGCCGCGATCCAGTGCAAGCTGCCGTCGGGCCAAATCACTCTAAATTCGTGCTGGTATTCTATCTTGTTATCTAAAGAAAAGGCGATCGCGCGAGCAATAGAATCGCGATCGTCTGGGTGAACGCAGGCAAAAAATGCTTCATAACTTCCCGAAAAACTGCCTTTTTCCAACCCGAATAACAGTTCGTGTCCCTCCGACCAAACCACCTCGCCAGTTAATATATTCCAATCCCAAGTTCCCATTTGCGAGGCGCAGATAGCCACCCTCAGCCTTTCCTCAGAAATTGCCAACTGCGCCGAAGTTCTCGCGTAATTCTCCCGCAACTGCTGTTTTTCCAAACTTTCGCGCACGGCGGACGCCAGCCGATTGAAGTGCCGCCCTTTGAACACGTAATCGCTCAAACCCGCTTTCATCGCTTCGACTGCCACTTGTTCGCTGCCGCTGTCGGTACACATAATTACCGGACAATTTGGGTACTGGCTTTGAACTTTTTTCAGAATAGTTAATCCGTCGCTCCAGCGCACTTGGTAATCGGTAATTACCATGTCAAAACCCCCGACGACCAGGATTTGTTCGAGACTTGGGGCATCTATCGCCGACTTAACTTCTAAATCGGGCAAAGTTTTTCTCAGTTCTCGCTCGATCATCAGGCGATCGTTCGGGTTGTCGTCGATCAACAGAATAGACAGCATGGTTTTTGGGCTTTTTGTATTGGCACAAACATTCTTGAATCTAAGAATATGTTATTGAGGAATCCCGTTATTTCAATATTTAGTGCTAATTAACTATCCTCGGATTTTTTTCATTGTATTTGCTTGTATTTTATTATATCTCACAGATTATGCTGTCGGTAGTTTTTTCCCAGTATTTGCTAACAGATACATAACCTAATGTCTTCTCTCGAACCTTGTGGGTATTATATTAGTCAATGCCTTGCTTCAACAGTTGACAGTTGACAGTTGACTTTTGACTTTTGACTTTTGAGGGCAACCTCTACCCTTAAGTCCGAGGATTGGAGTAATGAATAGTCTAATTTTAATTTCTCCGTCAAACGCGGGCGGGCTTTCAACCAATTCTTTCTGGTAAAAATCCCAGCCTTACGATTTTCGAGGTTGATTAGCCTCCCGTCAATCTTGGATTCATCGCACAGGAACAGATGATACAGGACTCGCCACCTCAAAACCAACTTCTACCAGTTTTGATTTGATTATATTTGAGATTAAAGAATTGGGAATGACTGATGACCACCCAAAAATGGATACAAGCCCACGACAGCAGAAGTGGAGATTACAAAATCTTAGACCAAAGTTCAAACTCCCAGATTCACGGCGCTACAAGTAAATCTCAAACTTGTACAGCCAAGTCGAAGTATCTCAAATCTCTCGTTACGAGGAAAAGCCTGACAACGAGGAAATAAACCCTAAAAATTGGGATAGCGCTACGATAAACCAGAAAATTCTATAGGTTCCGGCAGTTCGGTCTGGTTGAGCCAATACTCGCCAAAACTCTGCATCATGTCCGATAAAGAAGCAAACCCGACAGGTTTAACCAAATAAGAATTAACTCCTAGATCGTAAGCTTGATTGACATCTAATGTTTGCCTCGAAGATGTAAGAACAACCACAGGTAAACGTTTTAGTTGTGGCTGCTGTTTGAGCCAACTCAGAACCTCGTGACCCGATCGCCTGGGCAACTTCAAATCTAGTAAAATTATCGCAGGTAAAGGATAGCGCTCGCGATCGCTGTATTCTCCATCACCATTTAAATAAAAAACCGCTGCATCTCCATCTCGGACAATTTGCAGCGAAGTATTAGTAAAAATCCGATCGCGAAACGCCCGCTGCATCAACAGAATATCAACGGGGCTATCTTCCACCAGCAAAATCGTCTGCCTTTGGCTCATCCTTTCCTCAGTTGTATCCAAAATCGACTGCCTTGTCCTAATTGAGATTCCACACCAACTTGACCCCCCATGCGATCGACTGCTTTTTGTACAATAGCTAATCCTATACCAGTTCCGGGATAGGACTCGATACCGTGAAGCCGTTCAAAGACGCGAAAAATCCGTTTTTGATGTTCAGGAGCAATACCGATGCCATTGTCTTCTACCCACAGACGAATGATGCGATCGTCTTCGTTGGCTTTGATAACAGGCAATTGGCCAGTGCTAATCAATAACTGCGAATGCTCCCACTTTTCCACTGTCCCCCTTTTCCATTCTCCCGCAGTCTGTCTGTCTGTCTCTCCTTCTGGAGGCAGTTGAATTTCCTCAGCCCATATCTGCACTTGCGGCGATGCGCCTGCCACAAATTTTATAGCATTGGCGAGCAAATTTGCGATGACTTGAACTAAAGTAACGCGATGGGCAATTACCCGCAATAAGGGCGATCGCACGCTGATGCGAGCACCGTTGGACTTAGCATCGGCTTGTACCATAGCAATTGCCTCAGCGACAGCAGATTCTAACTCTACAACTTGCAGCGATAAATCAGTGCGGCTCAGGTGGCTGTATGCTAGCAAATCTTGGATCAAATCTTCTAATTGTTGCCCAGAATTTACAATTTGCTGGGCATATTCTTGACCGAGTTCGTCAAGGATTTCGCCGTAATCTTCTAACAAAGCTTCAGCCAATCCCTGCATTCCCCGCAAGGGCGCGCGCAAATCGTGGGCGACGGTATAGGTGAAAGCTTCTAATTCTTCGTTAGCTCCTTGCAGTTGATTGGTGCGGAGTTCGACTCGCTGTTCTAACGTAGCGTTAAGCATCCGAATTTCCGCTTCTGCTTGTTTGCGTGCAGTGATATCAATGGCGGTACTAATTACTAAACTTCTGCCGTCGGAAAGCTTGCCTAAAGGTGCAGAATAAAAGTCCCAAATTCGTTTGTCACCCCTGGCTGTGGTAATTATATATTCACCTTCAGAAAGGCGCGAGTTTAATTTGTGCAGCCAATTAATATTTGCTTGCACTAGGGATTTGCGGCTGCCGTAAGCTTTTTCTGTCCAATCTTCAATTGTAGGAATTTCTGAGGATTTGTAGCCTGAAAATTCTGTCCAAGCGGAGTTAATTTGCAAAACTTCTCCGTTTTCAGCGTGCAGCATAATTGGCAGTGGAGCGTTAACAATGGCGAGGCGGAAACGTTCTTCGGTTAATTGCAGGGAATTGCGATCGTGTTCTAGTTGTTCTAAAAGTTGATTTTGCTTGATTTGGGCATTGTCGCGCAAAATGCGATCGCGCTGCACCAAATAGTAAACCAACACCAGCAACAGCCAATCTACTACAGCAGCAACGGTAAAAGTCAGGATTGTCAGATTAGCGCTGGCTTGGGATTCTCGGGCGCGCTGTTGCAATAGCTGATTTTCTGCCACAATCATCACAGCTACCTGCTGTCGAATCCCATCCATGATTTGCTTTCCCCGATCGGTTTTTACTTGCTGCATGGCTGCTGCTAAGTTTTTTTTGCGCCGCAGATTGATGGTTTCCTCAAGTTCGGCTAATTTAGAGTCGATCGCAATTTTTAATTGACGAGTTCGCTGTTGCTGCTGCTTGTCAACTATTAGCTCCTGCAATCCGACTACTTGTACGTTGACACCAGCGATCGCGCTGTAATATGGTTCCAAATACCGTTCTTCTCCCGTGAGCAAATAGCCGCGCTGTCCAATTTCAGCATCTTTTACCGTCGAAAGTGTGACTTCGAGTTCAGTTAACACTCGGTGAGTGTGACTCACCCAGGCTTCATTTTCGACTAACTTCAGAGTATTGCGGTAGGAAGTTGCCGCATTAAAAATTAGCATTCCCAAGGCGATGCCGATGCCTGCGGTGATTTGGCGAGTCAGCGATTTGTTCATGAAATAGTCGGCGCGCGAGTCCCGCTTTTTTTGGTTTAGCTCGCTGCGGGCGATGAATTTTCTGCTCGGGCAGACACGGCGCCCAAAGCAGATAAATTTAAGCCTGAAATCTGCGATCATCTTGTTTCTACTTTAGTCTTGGTGCTCCTGGCATCCTCCTTAAGTAAGAAACCGCGAACATACAATCTCTCGCTCTCTCGCTAAGCTTAATTCGTCATTTTCTGTGGCATCACTTTTGCTGCTTTGACTATTTCAAATCGCGGCACAAAAAAAGGAGTTTTTACCTATTGATTTCGGTTGATTTATAGGGTATATTTTAGATAATGGAAGTGGTAACTTTAATTTGAAAATTGCCAGTATTCCCATTATTAAATGATACCTTATCAAGCACCAGGCGTCAAGCTTTTTACCCAAAAAAAAAGGCGATTTTTTCATTATTTGTGAAAAAAATAATTTGGGGAGGCATGGGAGAAATTGCTAGGGAAACCAACCGCAGATAAACGCAGATTAACACAGATAATTTTCAGCATCGAGATGGAATGAAGAGCAATTGGAGTCTACAGTCTGTTTGCGAGGGAGACGATCGCACTGCACGCCGAAAAATAGGATTCCGAGTGCAGTGGCGAAGCAGAGAATTAGGCAATAACAGCGGCTTTCATCGCCAAAATATTTCAAATCGCGGCACAAAAAAAGGAGTTTTTACCTATTGATTTTGGCTGATTTATGGGGTATATTTTAGATAATGGAAGTGGTAACTTTAATTTAAAAATTGCCACTATTCCCATTATTAAATGATACCTTGTCAAGCACCAGGCGTCAAGCTTTTTACCCAAAAAAAAGGCGATTTTTTCATTATTTGTGAAAAAAATAATTTGGGGAGGCATGGGAGAAATTGCTAGGGAAACCAACCGCAGATAAACGCAGATTAACACAGATAATTTTCAGCATCGAGATGGAATGAAGAGCAATTGGAGTCTACAGTCTGTTTGCGAGGGAGACGATCGCACTGCACGCCGAAAAATAGGATTCCGAGTGCAGTGGCGAAGCAGAGAATTAGGCAATAACAGCGGCTTTCATCGCCAAAATGCGATCGATCGCATCCTCAACAACCTTATCAGGAGTCGAAGCACCCGAAGTCACGCCGACAACAATATTACCTTCAGGCAGCCAATTTTCAGTTACAACCAAATCTCCGCCCAAAGGCTTGTGTTCGATGCGATTTCCCGGTAAAATCCGCTCCGCAGAATCAATGTGATAAGAAGGAAGAGTTTTGTCGATCGCAATTTCCTGCAAGTGAGTAGTATTAGAAGAATTAAAACCCCCAATCACCAACATCAAATCCAACTTTTCCTCAACCAAACCCAACATAGCATCTTGCCGTTCCTGAGTCGCATCGCAGATAGTATTAAAACTCAGAAAATGTTCGTTAAGATTGGACGGCCCAAACTTCCGCATCATCGTCTTTTCAAACAACTTGCCAATATTCTCAGTCTCAGTTTTGAGCATAGTAGTTTGGTTAGCAATCCCGACACTTACCAAATCCACATCCGGGTCAAAACCAGCAGAACAAGCCTTGCTAAACTTAGCAAGAAACTCAGCACGATCGCCTCCGTGCAAGATATAATTGCTGACATATTCAGCTTCCTGCAAATTCAGCACAATCAAATACTTATCAGCAAAAGAACTCGTTGCCACAGTTTCTTCGTGCTTGTACTGACCGTGAATAATCGAAGTATAATCCCTTTTCTTGTGTTTTTCAACAGTATTCCAAACCTTAGAAACCCAAGGACAAGTAGTATCAACAATCTTGCAACCCCTATCGTTCAGCAACTGCATTTCTTGCACGCTCGCTCCAAAAGCAGGTAAGATTACCACATCGCCGCTATCCACCACAGAAAAATCTTTCTGCCCCTTTTCCACAGCAATAAAACCAACTTCCATATCGCGCAAATGCTGGTTCACAGAGGGATTGTGAATAATCTCATTAGTAATCCAAATCCGTTCCGAGGGGAAGTGCTGGCGAGTCTCGTAAGCAATAGCCACAGCGCGTTCAACTCCCCAGCAAAAGCCAAAAGCCTCAGCCAGCCGGATGGTGACAGCGCCGCGTTGCAGCCTGTAATTGTTGTCGCGAATTTGCTGGATCAGGCTGCTTTGATAAGCTGTCTCCATTACATCAGCTACCTCAGCTTCGTGTCCGAAACCCTTGCGGTGGTAGTTTTCAGACTGTTGGAGCGATCGTTTAAAAGCTTTAGTATCCATGCGGTACCGAGTTCAAATCTAGGTTAATTACCTTTGATTTTAGAAGGCCTGGGTGCGATCGGGATTATTTGCTTCAGTAGGGAACAGCGGATATGCTGTTTGTACGATCGATGAAAGGGAAGAAGAAATGAACCGCGAAGACGCAAAGGACGCCAAGGAAGAAGAAAGAAGAATGAGACTATTGGGCGAGCAGGTAGAACAGTTAGCCTATAGAGTGATTGGGGCTGCGATCGAGGTACATCGGTTATTGGGCCCAGGATTTTTAGAATCAGTGTATCAGGAATCCTTAGAAGTGGAATTTGGCCTGCGGGGGATACCTTGTGAGCCTAGAAAGCCAGTAGCAATCAACTACAAAGGTCATCGCGTCGGCGAAGGTCAATTAGACTTTCTAGTAGGCGATATCCTAATTGTCGAACTAAAAGCTGTCGAAAAGCTAGCCCCTATCCACGACGCGCAAGTTATCTCCTATCTAAAAATGACAAAAAAAACCCTAGGCCTGCTCATCAACTTCAACGTTCCCATCCTCAAAGAAGGCATCAAACGAATAATTCTCTCATCTTAACCCTTCTTCCTCTTCTTCCTTCGCGCTCTTTGCGCCTTCGCGGTTCGTTAAAAAAAATTAAAAAAAGCGCCAGCAAAATCCCGATCGCAGTCCGAACCAAGAAGGAATTAACCGCGAAGACGCGAAGGACACGAAGGAAGAGAAAGAAGAATGAGAAAGTTGGGTTATAGATTGATTGGGGTCACGATTGATATCAAACGCATCCTTCTCTCATCTTAACTCTTCTTCCTCCTCTTGCTTCGCGCTCTTCGCGCCTTCGCGGTTCGTTAAAAAAAAGCGTAGAGACGCAGATAAGTGCATCTCTACGCGATAGATATCGATAAAATTAGCCCACCTTTTTCGGCGCAAAAGGAGAATCCGATTCAAAGGAACTGAAACCGCCGGCAAAATCCTCACCGTAAGCTTCTTCCCCGTGCTGGCCGATATCCAAACCTTGATCTTCAGCAGATGATGGCACTCGCAGTTCCATAAACTGTCCCAAAAGTTTCAAAATCACAAAAGTACCGACAGCCGCAAACACGTAAGTGGCTACAACGCCTATAAACTGTGTCACAAGTAGCCCCGGATTTCCGGCAAACAGCCCGTCATTTCCGGCAGCGTTAACCGCTTTAGTCGCAAACACACCTGTCAGAAGAGCACCTACGGTTCCGCCGAGGCCGTGAACCGGGAAGGTATCCAAGGAGTCGTCAAATCCTAGCTTAGCTCGCAAGCTAACGCCAAAGAAGCAGCAAACGGAAGTTATCGAGCCGATTAACAGCGCTCCCACTGGCAGTACGTATCCCGCAGCAGGTGTGATTCCTACCAATCCTGCTAGGAAGCCACTGGCAATTCCGACTGCTGTAGGTTTGCCTCTGAGTACCCATTCGATGATTGTCCAAGTTAAACCGCCGGCTGCGGTTGAAATCATTGTGGTGACAAAAGCCACTGTTGCTAAGGAACCTGAACCCAAAGCGCTACCGCCGTTGAAGCCAAACCAGCCGAACCACAGCAGCCCAATTCCCAGCAAGACGTAGGGTACGTTGTGGGGGGTGTGGGGCTTGTTCAAGTGGTCTTTGCGGGGGCCGATTACCCAAGCTGCGACAACCGCTGATACGCCGGAACTGATGTGTACGACTGTGCCGCCTGCAAAGTCTAATGCTCCCATCGCTCCCAGCCAGCCTCTACCCCAAACCCAGTGGGCTAGAGGAGAGTAGATGAATGTTGACCACAGCAGCACGAACCAGAAATAGGTTTTAAATGTTACCCGTTCGACGATCGCCCCGGAAATCAAGGCGGGAGTGATGATGGCGAACATCATCTGGTAAACCATGAATACTTGGTGCGGTATTGTCGGTGCGTAGCCGATCGGATCTGGTTTGTCGGCTGCGACGTTGTTCAAGAACATCCAGTCGAAGCCGCCGATGAAGGTTTCAAATCCTTTCCCAAAGCCTTCGGAAACTGGAGTGGAAACGTCAAAGGCCAAACTGTAACCCCACAGCGTCCATGTGACGCCGATGAGTCCCATCATGACTAAGCTCATCATCATGGTGTTGAGGACGTTGCGCGATCGCACCAGCCCTCCGTAGAAAAACGCTAGCCCGGGTGTCATTAGCAACACCAGTGCTGATGAGATCAACATCCAGGCTGTATCGCCACTGTCGATCGGATTTGCCGCCACCGCAGCAGCCGCAGGAGCAGCATCAGTAGCATTTTGAGCTAAAGCATTGTTCATCAGCGGCCAGCTTAACAGCCAAAGTGCTAGGATTCCGATCGTGAAACTTTTTTTGATCACGTTACTTTCACCTTCTCTCAAATATAATTAGCAATTTTCTGGAAGACCAAGCCGATTTTAGATGCGAGGATTTTAGATGCAATAGTTAATTTCGTTTTAAGTCCCTGTTGTAGCGGAACAAATCTTTAATAGATAATTCCCCAATCCTCAAGCCTCGGACTTGATATAGCCGGACTCATCTAAATTCGTCAAGTATCAATCCAATACTTTCCGCCTTTTGGATTCCACCATTTGTAACAACTGTTATTCTGTATCGTATTATACTAAATACCAAACATCATATTTCCTTAATCTATCCAAAGGTACTTGACATCACCCGTGGGAGCAGAGTATTGCGAGGAGAGTTGGGGAGGGGAGAGGGGGAGATGGGGGAGAGGGGGAGATGGGGGAGAGGGGGAGATGTAGGTTTTTTGGTAAAAGCCCGATCGCATAAGAGTTTGAGATTTTCGCAAGGCAAAAGCCTACGACTCTTGCACTGTCTGGATTTGCGGGTTTTTGCTACGCAAAAACCTGTACCTGCCAGGAGGGGGAGATGGGGAAAATCTTCCTCCTTGCTTCAATATCTGACTAATGACTAATGACTAATGACAACTGACTAATGACAACTGACTAATGACAACTGACTAATTTTTCAACTGCATTTGACTGAACATTTGCAAGGCCGATCGCCAAACCAGATAACCTCGCTCGTTAAGGTGTAAGCCGTCTGTACTGAGTTGGGTTGGTAAATTGCCGTCAGCATCCGCAAACAGTGGTTGCAAATCCAGATAGGAAGCATTTTCGGAACTAGCAATTTCTTTCAGTCGCCGATTGATTGCGCGAATCCGACTGTTGGGAATCGCTAATAGTCGATCGCGATTTTCCCAGGTAGACTCTTCCCCGCTGTGGGGCAAAATTGACTGCACCACCACTTGTGCTTTCGGGTGCGCCCACCGCAAATCGCGGATTATCTGTCGCTGGTTGTTCAAAATCCCTTCGTCGCTGGCCCCCCGCAATAAATCGTTAATCCCGATCATCACAAACACCGTATCGGGCAGAGTTCGATCGAACAACTGCAATCGCTTCAGCAAACCTACGGAAGTCTCCCCCGAAATCCCTTGATTCAGCCAAATGCGATCGGGCGGTAAGAGCTTCGTGGGAAACCACATACTCAAAGAATCCCCAGCCAAAACACTCAGTTTTGGGGGACGATTTGTCGCGGCAGCCTCAGCTTCCCGCCCCAACTGCGTCACCCACTGCTGGTAAGACCATTTGTGTCGGGGGCCTGCGGGGGGCAAGTCTGCCACTGCCTTTGCAGAGTTTGTCGCCGTCGGAGAGCGAATTAGTTCTTCCGTGCTTTCTGGCGTTAGTGCAGCGCTAGCAGGGAAGCTTTCAGTCAAGTTGTTTCCCCTACCGATTAGTTGAGCGACTGTGACAATTAGTACCGCGTTGGTGAGCAGAGATAGCAAAGCCCAAACCGGAACAGTTTTCGATCGGCTAACTTCCATCCCCAAGAGGGATTTATGAGTTCTACTTCTGCTAACTACTCCAAACTTCTCCATAAACTCAAGCGATTTGCAGGCACCATACTGAAATAATTGGCACTGATTGCTGCATCAATTTTTACCGTTCAATTTTCGCCTCAATTCTTGTAAGAATCAAGCACTGTGATGTGTTGGGCGTGACGGCGATGCAGAACTTTGCTTTTTGGCACTACTCTACCATAAAAAATCTGCCTGCCAAACTTTCTGGCGCAGAAATCAGGCGATTTGAGATTTTCCATTTTTCGATTTTAGATTTTAAATTGGGGAATGATTTACTGCATCACGATTTAGAGCTTTTATACAGTTACATTTTTTCTTTCCTAGCCTGTATGCACCAACTCGGTTTGTTAACGTAAATTGGGCGATTTTAGCAAGCAACCCAGAACGATAAACCGGTTTTAAAAGGTTCAAGAGTGCGATCGGCACTGTATCTGCGGGCGGGGGATTTCAGATTGTGGTTTTTCACAATCAAGCCCTAGATGGACGTACAAATCGCCCATCTAGGGCCAGAAAGCTGAAGAAAGTCGATCGTCCCACGCTTGAGAGTTTGGCTCTAAAGTTTGGTAGTCCTGTCCGCACCCCCCCCAGAATAACTGCCGTAGCTGCTCTCTGTTCTGTTCCCAGAGCTAGTTTCCTTGACAAACCCGGTATAAGCTTCCATCCCGTGTTCGCCGATATCCAAACCTTCAGCTTCCTCAACAGCAGAAACCCGGATACCTAACAAAGCTTTGAGTGCGGCCCAAAAAATTGTACTCAGCAGGACAGTCATGCCCCCTACAGAGATAATGCCAATTAACTGCGGTATTAGCTGATCGAAACCTCCGCCCACAAACAATCCCGCTTTCGGGCCTGCGGTATAAATTCCAGTTCCAGGGCCGTCAGAAAACAAGCCAACGGCTAGAGTTCCCCAGATGCCGCAGACTAAGTGAACTGAAGTTGCGCCTACAGGGTCGTCAATTTTCAAGTTGTCAAAGAAAGTGACGGCAAAAACTACCACGATGCCGGCGATCGTGCCGATAATGGCAGAGTTGGGTATGTTGATGAAAGCGCAGCCAGCCGTAATTCCGACCAAGCCAGCCAAGATGCCGTTGATAATCATCGACAAGTCTGGTTTGCCCAGATACAACCAAGCGGTGATGGTGGCGGCAACTCCCCCGAAGGCTGCTGCGGTGTTGGTAGTGAGCGCAATATGGGCGATCGCATTTGGATCTACAGCCATTGTCGAACCAGGATTGAATCCGAACCAACCCAACCAGAGAATCAAGCAGCCCAGAGTGGCAATACTCATATTGTGTCCGGGCATCGCCACAGTATCGCCGTCGCGGTACTTGCCAATCCGCGGCCCCAAAAATGCCGCTCCCATCAAAGCAGCCCAACCCCCTACAGAGTGAATCGCTGTCGAACCTGAAAAATCCCAGAAACCTGCTTTTTGTAGCCAGCCACCGCCCCAAATCCAGTGTCCGGTAATTGGGTAAGCAATGCCTACTAACAGCAAGCTGAAAATTAAGAAGTCCAGGAATTTAATTCGCTCTGCAACGGCTCCAGAAACGATCGTGGCCGCAGTTCCAGCAAAAACTAATTGGAAAAAGAATTTGGCGTTGAGAGGTACTCCCGCCCAGTTAAGCGAGTCGAAAATGCCTTGATAGGCCTCTCCTGTCGCAGGGCTATTGTCGGCTACATTCCACAGGAAAAATCCGCCGCTTGTACCGACAAAACCGTTGCCGTCGCTGAACATTAAGGCAAAGCCGATCGCCCAATAAGCAATTGTAGACAACGCAAACACGATCAAGTTTTTTGCCAGCACGTTAACGGCATTTTTTTGGCGGCAAAAACCGGTTTCCAACATCCCGAAACCTGCGTTCATAAAGAACACTAGCATCCCAGCCACCATAACCCACATGGTATCCATGCCCACTTTGAGGCTGGCTAATTGTTCCTCGGTGGTTGGTGCGGGCGCAGGGGTTTGGGCTACGGCTGCATATCCCCAGATGCAGACAATGATGGCTGCTAAAGGTATACAGGCTTGCCAACTCGGATTGAGGCGGGCGATCGTCCTTTGTAATTTCTTGAACCTGCTGACTTTTGTCAAAAAGTTAGCAGATGGCAAATTCAAAGACTCCCGCCTGAATTGTTTCGATTTTTTCTTTCCGACAGTGATTTTAATCATTTTCACCCTCTTTACAATTAATCAGCTCAGCAAGATTCCGAAAATTTTCCAATTGTACTACAACAGTTTAGAGATTATTTGTTCATAGTGAGGTATTTCTGATAGCCTAGCTCTTCTAGCTGAGTTTGTTTTTTCATTACAGATTCGGACAAAGTTTTGCGGTAATCCAGGATTCGCTCGAGCAATTGAGGCTGGGAAACTGCTAATATTTGAACTGCCAGCAAGCCAGCATTTTTAGCATTGCCGATCGCCACTGTTGCTACGGGTATGCCGGCTGGCATTTGGACGATCGAGTACAGCGAATCTAGGCCTTGGAGGTGGCGGCTCGCTACTGGTACACCAATTACCGGCAATGGTGTTAAAGATGCTACCATACCCGGAAGGTGCGCCGCTCCCCCAGCACCTGCGATAATTACTTTCAAACCTCGTTGGTGCGCGGTTTGAGCATATTCCACCATCCGTTCGGGGGTACGGTGGGCGGAGACAATTGCTACGGAGCAAGGTACGTGGAATTCTTCGCAAACTGCGATCGCTTCAGACATGGTAGGCAAATCAGAATCGCTGCCCATGATAATTCCAACTGTCGGTTGACTCATGCAATTTTCAGATGTGAGATTTCAGATTAATGGTAATTTTAAGTTATGGCGTTAACTAAAAGATCTCTTGCAGAAATACAACGCACCCCACCCCAACCCTCAGAGCGAGTAAGGGGAGGGGGTAAGATTATTCTTGTTTCCCCCCTTAATAAGGGGGGACTTGCGGGGGGTAAATTTGACGAGAGCAAGAGTTCTAAAATTTAGATATTTTGTAGCCCAACTCATGCTCGAAAGCAATTTGGTGACAAGCCAAGAGTGCAGAAAGCAAAAATCTCCACATCCTCATCACGAGCCCGCAGATTTATCGAGGCGAGCAAATCTAAAATCTAAAATCTAAAATCTAAAATCTAAAATCGGATGACTGAAGCCACAACCCCAACTGCCGCCCCTACAGATATTCTCAATGCTCGCCTGCCCGGTTGCAAGGATTTGCAGATGCTTGCTGTTGACAACACGGGCATCATTCAAGAAGTTTGTTCGATGGACAAAGTATTTAAACGAATTGCTCCTCCCAATTTGCAAGTGATCGACGCTGCGGGTGATTGGGTTTCTCTGGGCGGTGTTGACTTGCAGATTAACGGAGCACTCGGTTTAGCTTTCCCAGATTTAGAAAGCAAGGATGTTGAAGTTTTATCTAAAATTTGTCAATTTTTATGGTATCAGGGAGTTGATGCTTTTTTGCCGACTTTGGTGACAACTTCCCTCGATAAGTTTAGGCGATCGCTCTCCACGATAGCTGATTATATGCGGACTGCAAAAACCGCTGCTCCCGCCACCAATAAATCCCAAAGTGCCGAAATAATCGGCGTTCACCTCGAAGGCCCTTTTCTCAACCCCCAGAAGCGAGGAGCTCACCCAGTTGAGTTTTTACTACCACTAACGATAGAAAATGTCAAGTTAGTTTTAGGAGATTGTGCCGATATTGTCAAAATAATTACTTTAGCGCCGGAGTTAGACAGCACTGGTGAAGTCATTCCCTATTTGCAAAGTTTGGGAATTGCCGTCAGTCTGGGACACTCCCAAGCGACGGCAGAGCAAGCAGAGCAAGCATTTGCCCAAGGAGCTTCAATGGTAACTCACGCTTTTAATGCGATGCCGAGTTTGCATCATCGAGAACCGGGTTTGTTAGGGGCGGCGATCGTTTATCCGGGCGTAAAATGCGGTTTAATTGCTGACGGCAAGCACGTTTCTCCGACAATGATTGATTTTTTGCTGCGTGCTGGCAGATACGACACAGGCGTTTTTTTGGTAAGCGATGCTTTGGCTCCTTTGGGTTTGCCTGACGGTGTTTATCCTTGGGATTCCCGACAAATGGAAGTCAGAAAAGGTACAGCATGGGTAAGATTGGATTACCATTCGCCGCTGGAATCTGCTACTTTGGCAGGTACAACTCTGCCGCTGTTGGCGGGAGTGCAGAATTTGGTAAGGTGGGGGATTTGCGACGCAGAAAGTGCGATCGCCCTTGCTACTGATTCTCCCAGAAAGGCGATCGGGCTTTCGGGAATTATCGGCAAACCGGCAACTCAATTGTTGCGCTGGAATTTCAATGCAGCGACAAAAGAATTGATTTGGCATCGGTTTTTTTAAGGAAGAAGGAAGAAGGAAGAAGGAAGAAGGAGGAAAAATAATGCAACTTTTTTAAGTTACCTATGCCCTATGCCCTATGCCCTATGCCCTATGCCCTATGCCCTATGCCCTATGCCCTATGCCCTATGACAGTAAAGGATTTATAAGCAATTAACTGGACTTGATATAATTCGGTGTTCTCGGCAAGTTCGATCGTAAATATTATTTAATTCCACAGCCAAGCAAATCTCACCCCGCAGCCATAGCGGTACAACTGGAAGCGTGGAACCCACAGCTAAGTTTTCCTGCCAAATATCTAGACATTGGTTGCCGTCTCGCTCGATCGGGCGATAAGCTGTAGCATAGAGCTCGGCGTCGAAGGGCGAAGCAATTCCTCCCACCAGACGGGCTAACAATTCATTGTGAAGATTTGCCTTCCTAACAGTCACGACATCAACTATTACCAACCCAATTCCCTGTCGCAAATACGTCTCGCACTTAGACACAAAAGCACAGCGATGACTAGAACGATCTTTGTTAGCAGGACTTACTAATTCAATTGCACCTGCTAAAACCGGGCCACCTTCTGTGTTAAAAATATTGACTTGTACAGATTCCGCCACAGGTATAAAAGGTATGCTTTGTGCTGGGGGCGACATCCAATTGTTTGGTAAATCTATTGGCAAATTAATTACCGTCTCTGGACAATCAAAGTCCGGTAGATGTTCCTCAAAAGCTGCTACATCAATTTCAATTTCAAACTGCACGTTGGGTTCGGCAAAGTAACCTTCGGGTAATTTGGCATTCAAGTCAGATGCAATATAAGTCGCCCAAGCATTGTAAAAGGCGTGCCAGTGACGGCGCGCTGACAGCGGCGGGCGGAAATGATCTTGTAGCACCATATTTTTTAAAGTTAGCGCTAATTAAAATTATAATGTCTAATCGTTGGCAATAACTCAGCAGCAGGCAGAAAGATGAATTTGGTAAATGACAAGGATATTGTCAAACAGTATTTTAACTCCACGGGCTTCGATCGCTGGCAACGAATTTACGGCGACGGTAAAGTCAATAAAGTTCAGCTAGACATCCGCACCGGGCACCAGAAAACTGTAGATACAGTGCTCGGCTGGCTGCAAGCTGACGGTAATTTGCGCGGGCTCTCAGTCTGCGATGCCGGCTGCGGTGTGGGATCTCTGAGCATTCCCCTAGCTGAGGCTGGGGCGATTGTTTGCGCTAGCGATATCTCTGACAAGATGGTAGCAGAAGCCTACGATCGATCGACAGCCGTTCCCGGCAAGCAGTACAACATCTCCTTCGCAGCCCAAGATTTGGAAGCTTTGACGGGCAAATTTCACACTGTAATTTGTCTGGACGTGCTGATCCACTATCCTCAAAGTAAGGCTGCGGAAATGATCGCTCACCTAAGTTCGATCGCCCAATCGCGACTAATTCTCAGTTTTGCCCCCAAAACTTTAGCACTTACCGCGCTCAAAAAATTTGGCGAACTTTTCCCCGGGCCGAGCAAAACTACCCGCGCCTACCAGCACCGAGAAGCTGATATTATCAAAATCCTCGAAAGCAACGGTTTTGCGATTAACAGAACAGCCATGAATAGCACCAGCTTTTACTATTCTCGTTTGCTGGAAGCTGTTCGGAAATAGGTTAAAAAAAATCGGCTAAAAAGCTAATTTAGCATAAACGTAGGGTTTGCAGTAGGTTGTTGCGCTTGGGCGCTTTTTAATGAAAGAGCGCCCAAGCGCAACAACTTACCTACAGGAGCGATCCATTTTCTGGGATTGATTTGCTAATTTTTCCTTGATAGGGAAACCGCAGATAACGCAGATGATTTCAATATAGTTTGTGAATGTTAGAGTCGATAGGGGCATTACTACCCCTACCTCTCCTTCAAAACCGGACGTGAAACTTTCGCCTCATCCGGCTCCTTGATATCTTCATCCTTTGTTAAGGACACAAATTCAAAACGGGTGTTA